>NZ_LWRX01000112.1:0-1166 GCF_001683835.1 Ralstonia sp. RL
GCCCAGGCCGCGCCGTGCCCCGGCCGGCGTGGCCTGGGGCCGATAGAGCGCCTGGATGGCCGCTTCCGTCATGCCCGGACCGTTGTCGTCGATACGCAATTGCACGTAACTTGCCCCGTCGTGGATGATGTTGTCGCTCACCGCAATCTTCACCATCTTGCCCCCGGTCAGGGCCTCGGAAGCGTTCTTCCACAGGTTGAGCACGATTTGTTTCAGATTGTCGCGATTGATCCGGACGGCCACGCCGGATGCCGGGAACTGGGTCTCGACCCGTATGCCCCGGGCCTTGAACAGCGTGTCGGCATACAGCATCAGGAAATCGTTGAGCAGGCCGACTAGGTCGGTCTCGCCTCCGGTCTTGGCACCCTTCAGGGCTTGCGTCATGTGGCCGACGATGTTGGCCACCCGGTCGATCTCTTCGGTCAGCACCGCCAGCTCCTGGCGCCCGCCATCCTCAGGCAACTTGCGCTCCAGGATTTTGAGGTAGCTCTTGATGATGCCAAGCGGGTTGCCTGCCTCGTGGGCAATTTGCCGCGCCTGGGTGGTGAATTGCTCAGTCAGCTCCACCGCTACCTGCTGACGATGCCGTTCGGCCTCCTGCGCGGCATCCAGGCTGATTGCCGCGATCTTGCCAAAATTGGCCAGCCACGGAATCCGTTTCTGCAGGCGGCTGTGCTGGCGGGGCGACAGGCCGCAGATCATCACGCCGATCACCCGGTTGCGTGCCAGCATCGGGATGCACAACAAGCCCTCGGCCGAGAGGGCGCGGGCCAGTTGCAAATCGAGCAGGGACAGGGGCTGCGGGTTGTCGAAGGTGGTCCGCACCTGGCGCTGCGCGACGGCCGCCGCGGCGAGCGAACGCGAGGCAAGCAGCGGGATCGACAGTTGCCGGAACAGATCGGGCTGGCCGCCAACCCGCTCGCCGGACAAGGTATCGCCCGCATCGTTGGCGAGCAGGATGGCCACCTTCGACAGCTCGAAGAGAATGCGCGCCGATTCCTGAAGGGCGAGGAGCACTTCCTTGTCGCTGCCCAACTGGAACAGGTCCTGTTGCAGCGGTTGTAGCAGCGCCATGCCACCCATCAGCTCGCCGAGCGCTTCTTCCGCCGGGTTGCCGGGCGGCGGCGCCGGGGGCGGGGCCGCTAAGGTGGTGCACCGCTTCGGGA
>NZ_LWRX01000183.1:0-771 GCF_001683835.1 Ralstonia sp. RL
CCAGAACGTGTTTGACCGTGGCATGAACCGTTGCGCCGTCCTTGCACAGCACGGTGCCGGCCAGCACGTCGTCGGTCCAGTCGAAATGCAGCCGGCCGTCCTGGATCCAGGGCGACAGGAAGTTGTAGATGTTCTTGGCGTACAACTCCGAAGCGTGAGTCGGCATGCGCGACGGCAGGTTGAGCGGACCGTGGATGTTCACGTCGTTGGCGATCACGTGTTCGCCCGGTTGCGTCAGCTCGCAGTTGCCGCCGGATTCGGCAGCCATGTCGACGATGATGGCGCCATACTTCATGCGCCCGACCATCTCGCGGGTGATGATCAGCGGCGCCTTCTTGCCGGGGATGGCGGCGGTGGTGATCACCACGTCGGCGGCGGCGACGGCCTTGGCCAGCTTCTCGGCCTGGGCAGCCTTTTCCTCGGTGGTCAGTTCGCGGGCGTAGCCCCCGGCACCGTCGGCCGAAACGCCGGTATCGACGAACTTGGCGCCGAGTGATTCGATTTGTTCTCGCGCTGCGGCACGAACGTCGTAGGCCTCGACCATGGCGCCCAGGCGCTTGCACGTGGCGATGGCTTGCAGACCGGCGACGCCGGCGCCGATGACCAGCACGCGGGCCGGACGGATCGTGCCGGCGGCGGTGGTCAGCATCGGGAAGAACTTGGTGCAGCGGGCCGCGGCGATCAGGCCGCACTGGTAGCCGGCGCAGGCCCCCTGGCTGGACAGGGCGTCCATGCTTTGGGCGCGCGAGATGCGCGGCAGCAGTTCGAGCG
>NZ_LWRX01000014.1:0-1387 GCF_001683835.1 Ralstonia sp. RL
GACCACGATGCCCAGGACCATGGCGATGCCGATCCAGGTGGTCAGGCGATTCATTTTCATGCGGGTTTCCTCGTCATGCGGAGTTGAAGGTCGCCTGGATCAGGCGCGTGAGCCGGTTTCTCATTGCACGTCGCGTGCCAGGCGGCGCCTGATCGCCAAGTGACTGTTTTCATGGCTGATTGTGTTGCCCGCCGCGGCGACGCGGTCGGAATTCCGGATCGGGGGGCGGCCGGGTGTTCGGAAATCCGAACGGCAGCCGGGGCAGGGGGCCGGAGGCTCCGGCAACACAGCGAGGCGGCGGGCAAACCTGCTAATATTGCCTTTTCGCTGCAATGCAACATCATCCGCATCCCATGTCCGCCGCCCACGACCGCATGACCCCGGAGGAACGCCGTACCGGTGCCTCGCTGGCTTCCATCTTTGCCCTGCGCATGCTCGGGCTGTTCCTGATCCTGCCGGTCTTCTCGGTGCACGCCAAGACCCTGCCCGGCGGCGACGATCTGGCCCTGGTCGGCTTCGCCCTCGGCGCCTATGGCCTGACCCAGGCCTGTTTCCAGATTCCGTATGGCGTCGCTTCCGATTACTTCGGCCGCAAGCAGGTCATCGTCGCCGGCCTCATCCTGTTTGCGCTCGGCAGCTTCGTCGCCGCCTGGGCGCCGGACATGACCTGGATCATCGTCGGCCGCGTGCTGCAGGGCGCGGGCGCCATTTCGGCCGCCGTCACCGCGCTGGCCGCAGACCTGACGCGCGAGCAGCACCGGACCAAGGTGATGGCCATGATCGGCTCGTCGATCGGCCTCGTCTTCGCGCTGTCGCTGGTGGGAGCCCCGGTGCTCTATGGCTGGATCGGCATGTCCGGCCTGTTCGTCCTGACCGGCGTGCTCGCCCTGGCCGCCATCGGCTTGCTGCTCAAGGCCGTGCCGCCGGCCCCGGCGCCGCATGGCCATGAAAAGCTGCCGCTGCGCCGGGTGCTGTTCGATGCCGACCTGCTGCGCCTCAATCTCGGCATCTTCACGCTGCACATGGTGCAGATGGCGATGTTCGTCGTGCTGCCCCACGCCCTGGTCGATTTTGGCGGCCTGCCGGCCGCCGCGCACTGGCAGGTCTATCTGCCGGCCGTGCTGGTCTCCTTTGTGGTCATGGTGCCGGCCATCATCGCCGCCGAGCGCAAGGACAGGATGCGGCCGGTTTTCCTGGCGGCGGTCGGTCTGCTCGTCGTCGTCCAGCTCGGCCTCTACCTGCTGCACGAGAGCCTGGAGCTGCTTGCCCTGTGGCTGCTGCTCTTCTTCGTGGCTTTCAACGTGCTGGAGGCGACGCTGCCCTCGCTGGTGTCGCGCACCGCTCCGCCGGCCGCAAAGGGCGCTGCGCTGGGCGTTTACAACACGAC
>NZ_LWRX01000130.1:0-152941 GCF_001683835.1 Ralstonia sp. RL
CTCGTCGGGCTCATAACCCGAAGGTCGCAGGTTCAAATCCTGCCCCCGCAACCAGCCAAAGTCGAACGGCTCGCTCCAAGACCTGAGCCGATGCAGCAAAGCCCGCAACCAAGCGGGCTTTTTGCTTTCTGCGCGCTGCTCGTCGCGCACCGCACTGGATACTCCGGCTCCCGCCGCACGGGCTGACGGCTACTGCCTCGGTGATACACTGAGGCATTCCACCCGCAACGATTCCCCATGAAATTCTGTTCCAACTGCGGCCAGCCAGTCGTATCGCGCATTCCTGCCGGCGACAACCGGCTGCGCGACGTTTGCGACCATTGCAATACGATTCACTACGTGAATCCGCGCAACGTGGTCGGCACCGTGCCCGTTTGGAAAGATCAGGTCCTGCTGTGCAAGCGCGCGATCGAGCCGCGCTACGGCTTCTGGACCCTGCCCGCGGGCTTCATGGAAATCGGCGAAACCACGGCGCAGGCCGCGTCGCGCGAAACGCTTGAGGAAGCCGGCGCCCGCGTTGAAATCGGCGAGCTGTACTCGGTGCTCAATGTGCCGCACGTGCATCAGGTGCATCTCTTCTATCTGGCCAGCCTGAACGACCTCGATTTCGCACCCGGCGAAGAAAGTCTCGAGGTCGCGCTGTTCAACGAGGCCGATATCCCGTGGGATGACCTCGCCTTCCCCACGGTCATCCACACCCTGCGCTGCTTCTTTGCGGACCGCGCGGCGGGCAAACTGTCGGACAGCAGCTTCCGGCTGCACACGCTGGACATCTACAAGCCGATGCGCTCGGCGGCCATCGATACGCCCGCCACCACGCCGTAACCCCATCCCAAGTTGTCCGCATCATGATCGCCTGGTTGGATCCGCACGATCCCTTCCCGCCGGTCGATCGTGCGCTCGGGCCAGACTCCGAGGCGCCCGGGTTGCTGGCGGCCAGCGCGGATCTGTCTCCGCAACGGCTGCTCATCGCATATCGGCAAGGCATTTTTCCGTGGTATGCCCAGGGCCAGCCGGTGTTGTGGTGGAGCACCGATCCGCGCATGGTTCTGCGCCCGGAAGATTTTCGCGTGTCGACGACCTTCCGCAAGACGCTTCGCCGGGTGCTCGACAATCCGGCATGGGAAATCCGCATCGACCACGCATTCCGCGAGACGATGGTGGATTGCGCCACGACGGCCCGCCCCGGCCAGCACGGCACGTGGATCACCGAGGACGTCATCCACGCCTACACCGCCCTGCACCGCCGCGGCTATGCGCACAGCGTCGAAAGCTGGTATGCGGGCGAGCGTGTGGGCGGACTGTACGGGGTGTCTCTTGGCCGGATGTTCTACGGCGAATCGATGTTTGCGCGTCGCACCGACGCGTCGAAGATTGCGCTCGCGGCCCTCTGCGCCTTCCTGGGCGGCCAGGGCGTCGCGATGATAGACTGCCAGCAGGAGACCGAGCACCTGGCGTCGCTGGGCGCAGCGCCGGTGTCGCGCGCGGCGTTTCTCGCACATGTGCGGGAAGCGGCCAACGCGCCGGCCATCGTGCCGTGGTACTTCGACAAGTCGGTACTCCGCCGGTGGACTACGCGCAATGAGCAAGCTTAAGGAACTCCCCCTCTCGGCATTGCAGTTCTATGCCACTGCGCCTTACGCATGCAGCTACCTGGATGGCCGCCTGGCGCGGTCGCAAGTTGCTACGCCGGCACACCTCATCAACGCCGACGTCTATTCCAAGCTCGTACGCGCGGGCTTCCGGCGCAGCGGCATCTTCACGTACCGCCCTCATTGCGACGACTGCCATGCCTGCACGCCATGCCGCGTCGTGGTCGATCAGTTCGTGCCGTCGCGTGCGCAGCGCCGGGCGGCGGAACGACACCAGTCACTCGAAGCCCTGGTGGCGCCGCTTACCTATGTGGAAGAGCATTACCAGCTGTATCTGCTGTACCAGTCGATTCGCCACGCCGGCGGCGGCATGGACCACGACAGCCGCGACCAGTACGAGCAGTTCCTGCTGCAAAGCCGCGTGAATTCGCGCCTGGTGGAGTTTCGCGAGCCGCCCGAGTCGCCATCCGCGGGCAAGTTGCGCATGGTGAGCATGATCGACGTGCTGGAAGACGGTTTATCGTCCGTCTACACGTTTTATGATCCGCTCGAGCACAAGGCCAGCTACGGGACGTACAACGTGCTGTGGCAGATCGCCCAGGCGCAGGCGCTGGACCTGCCCTATGTGTATCTCGGCTACTGGATCGAACAGAGCCGGAAGATGGCGTACAAGGCGCTGTTTCAGCCGCTGGAGCTGTTGGTCAATGGAGAATGGCGGCCATTTGACGACGTGGCGCCAGCCAAGGGTTGACTGTCAGCGCGACGTGCGCTCGATGCCGACGTCCACCACGCCATACGTGCTGATGTTCGAGCTGTCGCGATATTGATCACGCGACGTCGTGCACGCCGTCAGCGCTGCGCCGACGCACACGAGGCCCGCCGCCCACAACGCTGCACGTTTCCACGCGATTCTCTTGCTCATGATGTCACCCCCTGTCCGGGCGTGGCCGAGCTGCTCGGCCAACACCGTGTTGTACGCACGGACCATCCCCGGAATCAGGAACAAGTCCCCCAAGTACCCAACGCCCGCCAATCACTGCCAGCACCGAGTCGGCGGTATTGCCCATATCGCGGACGCCACCACGTGCCCCCGATACTGGTGACGGCCTGCGCGATGGCGCTTCCCGGCCGCTTCAGATCAAAGCGGCCCGACCGGAAGACCCAGGAGGAAACCACCACAGGCAGGCGAGTCCCGCGCTCTTCTTCAGGGCGTCGTACAGCATGGTTTCGCGGGCGGTCCGGTTCATGGCGCTGGCTGCCACGGGATAACGTGTCAGACACTCACCCGCATGGCACGTTCCATGTCGACCACCGGCTACATGGCGGCGAGCTTGGCTTCAGCCTTGACTGTCCACAACCGCATTTCCGCGAGCAGCGACGCCGGCGAGAACGAGCAGCTCTCTTCGCCGAACGACACCGCCATATCGAGCCGCTGCAGCAGCGAGCGTCGGACCTGGTCATAGGCCGGCGGCAGGACGGCCAGCGGCGCGAGCGTGGCATCGTCGCGCCATTGATTCAGGAGTCGCGGCAAGTCGGGGGATTTCGTGTGACGCTCGAGCGCCTCACGCAGGTTCTGCAACGATTCAGCCGCCGTCATGCCCGGGCCCTCTTTTCACGATACAGCTCGCGGAACGTCTTGCCGGCCGGTGCGGGCATGTCGCGCGTGTCCGTCCAACCTTTGCCTACCGGCAGCGAGCGGATCAGCCTTTTGTCGCCGCCCATCCAGCGCAGCACGCGTGCGGCGACCCATGTGCCGGCTGAATACAGCGCGGGACGCCGCGCCATGAAGCCCCACACCCGCAGGCCGAAGCGCTCCGATGGCGGACGCAGTTCGCGCTCCATCTGTTTCTCGCGCAGCGTGCGCAGCAGGTCCGACAGCGGGATGGACGCCGGGCACACGCGATTGCACTCGCCGCACAGCGTGGCAGCCTGCGGCAGATCGAGGGCGTTCGACAGCCCAACGTAGCTCGGCGTCAGCACGCTGCCCATCGGGCCGGGATACACCCAGCCATACGCGTGGCCGCCGATCTTCTGATAGACCGGGCAGTGGTTCATGCACGCGCCGCAGCGGATGCAGCGCAGCATCTCCTGGAACGCGCCGCCGATGAGGCCACTGCGGCCACCATCGACGAGGACGAAGTACATATGCTCCGGGCCATCCTGCTCGCCCGGGGCGCGTGGGCCGGTCAGCAGCGAGAAGTAATTGGAAATGGCCTGCCCCGTGGCCGAGCGCGGCAGCAGGCGCATGACCGTGGCCAGGTCTTCGAGCGTGGGCAACACCTTCTCGATGCCGGTCACGGCAACGTGCACGCGCGGCATGATCGTGCACATGCCTTCGTTGCCTTCGTTGGTGACGATGGCGACCGAGCCCGTTTCGGCAATGATGAAATTGCCCCCCGTCACGCCCATGTCGGCAGAGAGGAACTCGGGCCGCAGCACCTCGCGCGCCTCGCGGGTCATCTGCGGAATGTCGGTCAGGCGCGGCTTCTTGTGGGTCTTGGCAAAGAGATCTGCGATCTCTTCCTTATCCTTGTGCACCACCGGCGCGATGATGTGCGACGGCGGCTCGCTGTCGTTGATCTGCAGGATGTATTCGCCCAGATCGGTCTCGATGCTCTGCACGCCCATCTCGCCGAGCACCTGGTTCAGGCGCATCTCCTCGGTCACCATCGACTTGCTCTTGATGACTTTCTTCACGTCGTGCCTGCGCGCGATTTCCGCGACCAGCCGCGCCGCATCGGCCGTCGTTTCGGCAAACAGGACCTTGGCGCCACGGCGCGTGGCTTCGGCTTCGAACGTGGCGAGCCAGACGTCGAGGTTCTCGAGCGCGCGGTTGCGACGCTCCTTCAACGCCTCGCGTGTCGCCGTAAAGTCGATCTCCTGGATGGCCGCGGCGCGCGCGGTGACGAATTTGGTCGAGAGCTTGGTCAGGTTCTGCTGCAGGCGCTGGTCGGCAAGCTTCTGGCCGGCGCGCGCCTTGAATTCCATGCTGCGGACTTGCATGCGATTGCGTCTCCGTCGGGTTCGTGGGGTCAGGCGTCGCCGGCCAGGACCTGCGCGATATGCAGCACGCGCGTGCGTGTGTCGCCGGTGCGGCGCAGGCGGCCCTCGATGTTGAGCATGCAGCCCACGTCCCCGAGCACCACGGCATCGGCGCCGCTCGCCTTGATGTTGGCGCACTTCTCATCGGCAATGGCGGTGGAGATGTCGCCGTACTTGATCGAAAACGTGCCGCCGAAGCCGCAGCACGCTTCGCACGCCGGCATCTCGGTCAGCTGCACGCCCGGCAGCTTGGCAAGCAACTCGCGCGGCTGCGCCTTCACCCCGAGCTCCCGCAGACCGGAACACGAATCGTGGTAAGTCACATGGCCCTTGAATTCCGAATCGAGCGATTCAACGCGCGCCACGTTGACCAGGAAATCGGTCAACTCGTGCACGCGCGGCGCCAGGCGCTCGTAACGGCCGGCCAGTTCCGGATCGTCGCGAAAGAGATCGGCGTAGTGCTTGCGGATCATCCCGCCACACGAACCCGACGGAATGACGACGTAGTCGAACTGCTCGAATTCCTTGAGGGTTTTCTCGGCCAGGTCGCGCGCCAGGGGTCGGTCGCCAGAGTTGTAGGCCGGCTGGCCGCAGCACGTCTGCGCGGGCGGCACGATCACTTCGTAACCCGCCTTCTCCAGCAGCTTCAACACCGAAAACCCGATGTCGGGCCGCATCAGATCGACCAGGCAAGTGACGAACAGACCTACGCGCATGGGAACTCTCATGTCTCTTCTGGAAGCCGCCATTATGCGCCCGGATGTCCGTCCCGGGCGGCTCGCACGGCACAGAACTTGTTCATGCTGGTCATGAGTGCACTTCACCTGCCCTACGCAGGCACACCTTCGGCACAGTTGAGCATGCCCTCGAAAATAGACGGGATCATGCGATGGGAGGGTGCGCGTTTTCACATGGTGGGATAAAATTTTGCATCGCATCCGCAACCCACTGCACCCATGGCAGAAGCAGACAAGGACCCTGGCAAGACGTCCATCCAGGTCATCGAACGCATGATGATGCTGCTCGACGCGTTGGCCGAACATGCCGACCCTGTGAGCCTCAAGGCATTGTCGGCCAGCACTGGCCTGCACCCGTCCACCGCCCACCGCATCCTGAACGACATGGTGGCCTGCCGCTTTGTCGATCGGTCCGACCCTGGCAGCTACCGCCTCGGCATGCGACTGCTTGAGCTGGGTAACCTCGTCAAGGCACGCCTGTCGGTGCGCGAAGCCGCGCTGGCGCCAATGCGCGCGCTGCACCGCCTGACCGGCCAGACGGTCAACCTCTCCGTACGCCAGGGCGACGAGATCGTCTACATCGAACGCGCCTATTCGGAGCGCTCGGGCATGCAGGTGGTGCGCGCCATCGGCGGCCGCGCTCCGCTGCATCTGACCTCGGTCGGCAAGCTGTTCCTGGCCGCCGACGAGATCGGCCGAGTGCGAGCCTATGCCACACGCACGGGCCTGTCGGGCCACACGCGCACGTCGATCACCGACCTGCCCAAGCTCGAACGTGAGCTGAACTGGGTCCGCACGAACGGCTACGCGCGCGACAATGAAGAACTGGAGCTGGGTGTGCGTTGCATCGCTGCCGGCATCTATGACGATTCGCGCCGGCTGGTGGCAGGTCTGTCGCTGTCCGCGCCGGCCGACCGGCTGCAGGACAGCTGGCTGGAAAACCTCAAGGACACCGCCCTGCAGATTTCCAAGGGGATGGGCTACACGCACGAAGAACCGGCAGCGCGCGTCGAATAGCGCGCCGTGCAGGTGTCGGCCCAACAAAAAAGCGCGTCCTCGAACGCGCTTTTTTTGTTGGGGCATGCGGCAGATCAGGCGCCGTGCTGCTCCGAAGCCAGGACGGCCGGCGGCTGCGTCGACACCGGAACATTGCGCAGCGGCGCAGCTGCCTGCGTGGCCGGCTCGACATGCGGATTACGCTCCAGCCAGTGGCGCACGCGCGTGGCATCGGCAAAGCGCGTCAGGTTGCCGGCGGAATCCAGGAACACCATCACCACGTTGCGCCCGTGCACATTGGCCTGCATGACCAGGCAGCGGCCCGCCTCGTTGATGAAACCGGTCTTCTGCAGGCCGATGTCCCAGTCGCCGCCGCGCACGAGGCGGTTGGTGTTGACGTAATGCAGCGAGCGGCCGTTCACGTTGACGGTGTGCTCGGTCGTGGTCGTGAACTGGCGGATGAGCGGTACCTTGTAGGCAGCCATCACGATCTTGGCCAGATCCTGCGCGCTCGACACGTTGCTGCTCGACAGGCCGTTCGAATCGACGTAGTGCGTGTCGTTCATGCCGAGTTCGCGGGCCTTGCGGTTCATGGCGGCAACAAAGGCCGGACGGCCGCCCGGATAGTTGCGGCCGAGGGCCGACGCTGCACGGTTCTCCGACGACATCAGCGCCAGCAGCAGCAGGTCTTCACGCGTGAGCATCGTGCCAAAGCGCAGGCGCGAGCCGGTATTGCGCTCGTAGTCGCGATCCTCCTCGGTGATCTCGAGCAGTTCGTCCATCGGCTGGTGCGCATCCATCACGACGAGCGCGGTCATCAGCTTGGTAATGGACGCAATCGGCAACACCGCCGACGAATTCTTCTGGAACAGCACCTCACCGGTGTTCTGGTCCATCACGAGCGCAACGGACGAACGCAGCGCCAGTGCATCGGGCGTGGAGCGCAGCCCCATGGCCTCACCGAGCGTGGGGGCTGCCGGCACGAAAGCGGCGCGCACCGGACGCGCGCCGCGCTCGACCACGATCACGCGGCGCTTGCCCTTGACGGTGACGACCTTGCGGACCTTGGTGGTAGCGGCTTCGTCGCTGCTTGCAGCTGCAACGTTGGCGCCGGCCTTGTGCTTGCCAACGGCCTTGCCTTTCGTCTTGGCGGTCTTGCTGGCAGCAGGCTTCTTGGACGACGTGGCCGCGTGAGCGGTCGTGATGGACGCGGCGGCGAGCGCGACGGTCATCAGCGAAACGAAGCCGAGACGTCGAAAAAATGAGGAAACAGACCGTGACATGGTTCGATCACCCGCGCGTGAGATGGCGCAAGTGTAGGCAAAAACAAAATTCTTAGCAAGATGAAGGACTTAGCTCACGCCGTTAAAGTTTGACCTCGGGAGCCTTATCATTCGGTCATCATTTCGACGCAATCTCCTGCCAAGGCAGGACGAAAAGGGCGAAAAAAGTTGCGCAAACAGCACATGACGCTCTGCGTGCAATGAGAACGGAGTCGGAAATCGCCACGAGATTCCCTCGCGTCTGTCAACAACAATTGCGGCTGACAATTTGCCCGGACCGTGCCTCACGACACGCGCGCTTCGTACGCGGTATCGCATGATGGAAAGTCTAACGACACATCGGTCGAATCTGTTGACATATTTCGAGGACTTTTCCGCGCCAATTCTCGCTTTGCGCGACGATGTGCGCTGTAGCACGCAGGCGGCACCGATTGCGACGTCAGCCGAGGAAACGGGTGAAGTGCGAGACAGGTGCGCGTTCGGTGACGAGGGTGTTCTCGATGGCCGTCGGGTTCGCATAGCCCATCGACATGCCGCAGACGACCATCTCTTCGTCGGGCAGGCCGAGTTGCTCGCGGATGACGCGGTGAAATTGGGTGAATGCGGCCTGCGGGCATGTATCGATGCCGCGCGCACGGGCCGCCACCATGACGGCTTCGAGGAACATGCCGTAATCGAGCCAGCTGCCCTGCTCCATCACGCGGTCGATGGTGAAGATGATGCCGACCGGCGCGTCGAAGAAGCGGAAATTGCGCGCGTGCTGGGCGTGCATGCGCTCCTTGTCGGCGCGGCCGATGCCGAGCAGGCCGTACAGATCCCAGCCGACCTTGCGGCGGCGGCTCTGATACGGATCGACCCACGTGCGCGGGTAGTACGGGTATTCCTCGCGATGCAGTGTGTCGACTTCCGGATGGTCGTATGCCGCCAGCACGGATTCCGACAGGCGCGCCTTCGATTCGCCCGTCAGCACGTACACCTTCCAAGGCTGCGTGTTGCTGCCGGAGGGCGCGCGGCGCGCCACGTCCAGAATCGCTTCAATGTCTTCGCGTGCCACAGGCGTCGGCAGGAACGCGCGAACTGAACGGCGCGAGGTGATGGCGCGATCGACGAGCTCGACTTCAGCAGCGGTGGGTCGGCGGTCGTTCATGGCGACGCAAACGCTCAGGCGACGGCGCTGGAGACGAGCGGCTCAAGCACCGCACGCAACGCACCGGGCAACGGCACCGGCCGGCGCGTTTCGCGATCGACATACACGTGCACGAAGTGGCCTTGTGCAGCGGCTTCATGCGCGTCTGCGCGGAACAGGCCCACCTCGTAGCGCACGCTCGTGTTCCCCAGGCGCGCCACGCGCAGCCCTGCCACCACCGGATCCGGAAACGACAGCGGCGCGAAGTAATTGCATTGCGTCTCGATGACGAGGCCGATGGTCTCGCTGCGCTCCGGGTCCAGCACGCCCTCGCCGATGAGATACGCGTTCACCACGGTGTCGAAGTAGCTGTAGTAGACGACGTTGTTGACGTGGCCGTAGACGTCGTTATCCATCCACCGCGTGGTGATGGTGTGGAAATGGCGGTAGTCGTCGCGCGTCTGGCGTGGCGTGCTCATGGGTGTCAGCGGGGCAATCGAATGTGATGAGGATACCAGCGGCCCGGGCGAGGTCACTTGCGGATGACGAGGGCCACGCCGCATGCGGCAACGACCATGCCGAGTGCCGCGAGCGGCGGAAACCGCTCGCCGAACAGCGCCCACGCCATCACGGCGGTCGTGGGCGGCGTCAGATACAGCAACGACGTCACCCGGGTGGCCGCGCCCTTGCGGATCAGCACGAACAGTAGCGAGATCGCGCCAATCGACAGCGCCAGAACCGACCACACGAGCGAGCCGATCATCTGCACGGTCCAATGCACGTCGCGGGTCTCGAACAAGAACATGAACGGCAGGCAGAGCAGCGCGGAAGCGCCAAACTGGATGCACGTGCCCATGCGCAGATCGAACACAGGGCAATGGCGCTTCTGATACAGCGTGCCCACGGTAATCGACAGCAGCGCGCCCACGCACAGGGCAAGCGTCGTCACGCCCACACCGGCCAGATGCAGCTTGTTGGCCACCACCAGGCCCACGCCGGCAATGCCGCACAACAGGCCCAGCCATTGGCGGCCCGAGACACGCTCGCCGCGCATCGACACGTACAGCGCCGTGAGAATCGGTTGCATGCCGACGATGAGCGCGGTCATCCCGGCAGGCATACCGAGCTTGACCGCCGCCCATACGCCCGCCAGATATCCCCATTGCATCAGCACACCCGCCACGGCGATGTGGCCGACGGTGGCCCAATCGGTCTCGCCCGTGCCCGCCTTGCGTGGTAATGGCACGCGCGCCAGCCACACCAGCGGCAGCAGGCACACCAGCACGCCGACAAAGCGGAGGAACAGGAAGGTGATCGGCTCGGCGTACGGCATCCCGTACTTGGCCACGATGAAGCCCGTGCTCCAGATCAGCACGAAGAGCCATGGCATGGCGGCGACGAACAGGGAATCGCGCGCCTGCGCGGGCGCAACGGAATACGCTTGTGTCATGCGGAAAGCGGAAGAGAGGTCGATGCAGCCGCAGCGCTTTCGCGGGCGGCCCAGCGCTGTGCGTGCCGGGCGGCCAGCGCAATCGTCTGCGCGTGGACAGCCACGGTGTCGTCAATATTGTTGCCGTAGCCGCCCGCCATGGTAACGGCAATCGGAATGCACCGCTGATACGCAAAATCGAACACCTCCTGGTCGCGCCGTGCCAGGCCGTCCAGGGTCAACTTCAACCGCCCCAGGCGGTCGCCTTCGTGCGGATCCGCCCCCGCCAGGTAAATAATGAGGCGCGGCTTGAACCGGCCCGCCAGGATATCGAGGGCGCCGGTCAGGGCCTGCAGATAATCGTCGTCGCAGCAGCCGTCGTGCAGACCCACGTCCAGATCGGACGCTTCCTTGCGAAACGGATAATTCTTCTCGCCATGCACGGACAGGGTGAAGACCGAAGGATCGTCGCGCAGGATCGATGCCGTACCGTTGCCCTGATGCACATCCAGGTCGATGATCGCGACCGGAAAGTCCTCGGGGGTTCTGCCCGGCCTGCGCTGCATCCAGCGTGAAGCGATCGCCGCGTCGTTGAACACGCAAAAGCCACCGCCCTTGTCGGCATAGGCGTGGTGTGTTCCGCCTGCCAGATTTACGGCGATGCCGTCGACCATGGCGGCCTCGCATGCGGCCATCGTCGCGCCAGCCGAACGGCGGCTGCGCTCGACCATCTCGAGCGACCACGGGAAACCGATCTCGCGCTGGCGCGCCGGGTCGAGCGTGCCGCCGCTGACAGCCTCAATATAGCTGGCCGCATGCGCCAGCAGCAGCGCATCGTCATCAGCGCGGGGAGCCTCCTGCATCTGCACCCCCGACACCTGGGTGAGCACCCGCTGCCGCAACTCGCTGTACTTACGCATCGGGAAGCGGTGCCCCGGCGGCAGCGGCAACACAAAATGATCGGTATAGAACGCGCGCATGTGAAGTTGGGATCCCACTACAACGTAATCGGCAGTCCAGCGCATGCTAACCCGGTGCGCCCTCGCCTGTTTTTTGAGACGAGATTGTCGCTCCGACGCCCTTTCCCGTTCGATTGCGCACCATAAACGCGCATTTTTCTGCCACAAAAAATCACGCCAAACGGTTCTCTGCGCAATTCCCGCGCACGAAAAATCGGCAAAATCCGATTTTTGTGCGACGCACAAAGAATGCTTGACACTCGTTTGGCATTCAACAACAATGAAATTGTTGCGATGCACCATCCCTGATCCATCGCGATGTCGCCTGGACGGCCCGACGCTGAACGTCACGCTTTGTACATCTGGGCGATCTAAATTTTGATTTTGATTTCCCGACCCACCTTTGTATTTGGAGAGACAACATGCTGACTCAGGAACAGATCGCTGCGGCGCACAAGGCCAACCTGGAAACCTTCTTCGGCCTGACCAACAAGGCATTTGAAGGCGTCGAAAAGCTGGTCGAACTGAACCTGCAAGTCGTCAAGGCTACCCTGGCTGAGAACGTCGAACACGCCAAGAAGGCCCTGTCCGCCAAGGACGCCCAGGAACTGCTGTCGGTGCAGACCGCCGCCGTCCAGCCGCTGGCTGAGAAGGTGCTGGCCTACAGCCGCCACCTGTACGAAATCGCTTCGGACACGCAAAGCGAGTTCAGCAAGGCCGCTGAGCTGCAAATCGCAGAAAACAGCCGCAAGCTGCAAGCGCTGGTCGACAACGTGTCCAAGAACGCTCCGGCCGGTTCGGAATCGGCGGTGGCCCTCGTGAAGTCGGCTCTGTCGGCTGCCAACAATGCTTACGACTCGGTGCAGAAGGCCACCAAGCAAGCCGTGGAACTGGCTGAGAGCAACTTCCACGCTGCCGCCAACGCCGCCAGCAAGGCCACTGCCCAAGCTTCGGCCCAGGCACGTGCCGCGGCCGGCAAGAAGACCACGACCGCTGCCTGATCCGGTCAACTGCGTCTGACAAGCGGGCCTCCTTCGGGAGGCCCGTTTTGCTTTGGTGCATCGAGCCCGTCTTCCAGACGCCCTGTTTTGCGCGCATTTGCGCGGAACTCCGGCGCCGGCTGGCCAGTCCATTGCAGCGTGTTCGTCAGATTGTCTCCTCGGTACCGCTGCTGAAAGCCTGTCCTCAGTGGTGATCAGTGAGTACCTTTGACCCGGCTTCGGCCGGGTTTTTTGTGTGCTGCAAACGTAGCGCAACCTTCAAATTGCGAACTTTTGTGGCAGCACGGCGCTCCATTCGGTATTGCGGCTCGCCGCCCCTGTCCCCATCACGATGTCTCGCGAATCCTTGGCCAAACGCGGCCTGATCCTGATCGCAGCGCTCATCCTGCTGTTCGAGGAATGGATCTGGAATGTCATGCTGCGTCTCACCGCCCGGCTCGCCGCGCATCCGTTGGTGCAGGCCGCGGAACGGCGGCTCGCTGCGCTGCAACCCATCGAGGCGCTCTGCGCCTTTGCGTTGCCCATGCTGGCGCTGCTTCCCTTCAAGCTGGCAGCGATCTACGTGCTGGCCCGCGGCCATCTGATTGCGGGGACGTTGGTGCTGGTGCTGGCCAAAGTCGTCAGCACAGGGCTCGGCGTACGGATCTACTGCGCCGTGCGGCCGCAACTGCATACGCTGGCCTGGTATGCGCGTTGGGAAACCGCGTTCCTCGCCTGGAAACGCCGAATGGTGACCGCCCTGAAAGCCACACCGACATGGAAAACGCTGCAAGCACGGCTTGCTGACTTGCGCATGCACCGGGACGGTCTCGTGCATCAGGCTTGGCGCCGCCTGACAGCCGCACTGCGCCTGCTGCGCCGCCACCGCCGGCCCATTGAACCGCGTCATTGAGCGCGGCACCAGACGCGCCAAAAAAAGGGCTGCCCACCACGGAGCAGCCCTTCTCGCTTTGCCAGCCTGTTTTATGGTGCTCTGAAAAACAAGGCGGTTAATTGCATTAACGCTTACGCGCTGGTGGCACGTCCGTACACACGCCTTCATAGATTTCCGCCGCCATGCCCACCGATTCACCGAGCGTCGGGTGCGGGTGGATGGTCTTGCCGATGTCCACGGCGTCTGCGCCCATTTCGATGGCCAGGCAGATCTCGCTGATGAGGTCGCCCGCGTGCGTGCCCACAATGCCGCCACCGATGATGCGATGTGTCTCTTCGTCGAAGATCACCTTCGTGAAACCCTCGTCGCGGCCATTGGCGATGGCGCGGCCGGAGGCGGCCCAGGGGAACACGCCCTTGCCGTACTTGATGCCCTGCGCCTTGCACTGCTCTTCCGTCAGCCCCGCCCAAGCCACTTCTGGATCGGTATAGGCCACCGACGGAATCTGCTTGACATCGAAATACGCCTTCTCGCCGTGTGCGGCTTCGGCTGCCACATGGCCTTCATGCACGGCCTTGTGTGCCAGCATCGGCTGCCCGACGATGTCGCCGATCGCGAAAATGTGCGGCACATTGGTGCGCTGCTGCTTGTCCACGTTGATGAAGCCGCGGTCCGTCACGGCCACGCCAGCCTTCTCGGCGCCGATACGCTTGCCGTTCGGGCTGCGGCCCACGGCCACGAGGACCATGTCGTAACGCTGCGGCTCGGCCGGCGCGGCATCGCCTTCGAACTTGACGTAGATGCCGTCCGGCTTCGCTTCCACGCCGACCGTCTTGGTCTGGAGCATGACCTTGTCGAAGCGGCCCTTGTTCATCTTGTCCCACACCTTGACGAGGTCGCGGTCGGCGCCCTGCATCAGGCCGTCGAGCATTTCCACCACGTCGATGCGTGCGCCCAGTGTGCTGTACACCGTCGCCATTTCCAGGCCGATGATGCCGCCGCCGATCACCAGCATCTTGCCGGGCACCTGGCGCAGTTCCAGCGCGCCGGTCGAATCGACGATGCGCGGATCTTCCGGAATGAACGGCAGCTTCACGGCCTCGCTGCCCGCGGCGATGATGGCCTTGGCAAACCGGATGACCTTCTTCTCGCCCGTCGTGGCCTTGCCGTCGCCGCCCGTCAGCTGGACTTCCAGATGGTTCGGATCGAGGAACGTGCCGACGCCGCGCACGACCTGCACCTTGCGCGCCTTGGCCATGCCGGCCAGGCCGCCGGTCAGCTTGCCGATCACGGATTCCTTGTGCTTGCGCAACTGGTCGATGTCGACCTTGGGCTCGCTATAGACAATGCCGTGTGCAGCCATCGCCTTGACTTCTTCCATGACGGCGGCCGTGTGGAGCAGCGCCTTCGACGGAATGCAACCGACGTTCAGGCAGACGCCGCCGAGCGTGGAAAAGCGCTCGACCAGCACCGTGTTCATGCCCAGGTCTGCGCTGCGGAACGCTGCCGAGTAGCCGCCCGGGCCCGAGCCCAGGACGAGCATCTCGCATTCGATATCGGCGCCGCCGGCATGCTTGGCCGCTTGCGGTGCGGGGGCCGATACCGCCGCAGCCGCGGCGGGCGCAGCGGCCGGAGCCGGTGCCTGCGCGGGTGCGGGCGCTGCGGCAGCGCCTGCTTCCGCCGTGGCAATCACCGTACCCTTGCTGACCTTGTCGCCCACCTTGACCTTCACGTCGACGATCTTGCCGGCCACGTCCGACGGCACCTCCATGCTGGCCTTGTCGGATTCCAGCACGATCAGCGATTGCTCTTTCTCGACGGCATCGCCCGCCTTGACCAGCACTTCGATGACTTCCACCGCATCGAAATCGCCGATGTCCGGCACCTTGATTTCCACCACGCTCATTCCTGACTCCTTGTTCTTGTCGTCGGCTGCGGGCATTGCCCTGGCCGCCGACGCTTTCAATCCTGCAGACGTACCGTGTGCACCTCGATCGGGCCACCCGAACTCTTGTCGAACTCCACGCCCGCCGACACGCCGGCCTGCGCAATATCTGCGGCGCTCTTGCCGGGCAGATCGAACACCGCCGACATGGCGCCCAGCGCGAAATTGCGCCCCGAGCCGATGCCCCAGAAGCGGTCGAACGAAAACACCTCGCGGTACGAATAGACGCCGTAGATGCCGGTCGGGTTGGCGATCAGGCACGTGATCTGCGACGACTCATACGGGTCGTCGTCGTCTTCCTTGGTGTTGACGAAGTACTCGTCCTTCAGCTTTTCGTGCACCTTGAGGAAGGTTCGGAAGACGTCGTCGCGCGAGCCGAGGCGACACTCATCGGCCAGGCCCGTGAGCAGGCTGCGCATGACCGGAAAGTGGGCCGTCGTGCCCGCCAGCGCGATCAACGAATCGCCCACCTGAAAGATCTTCTGGTTCTGCTCGTAGCCGCGCGCCAGGCGGGTATCGCCAAACGTCACCAGGGAATCGGCTGCAATCGCCACTTCGCCGTCTTTCTTGACCACCACGCACGTCGTCATGTCGCCCTCGCGAGAAGTTCGCCGACCGCCGCAAGCCCATGTGGGTCGGCACGCACAGGCCCGAAGCCAGATGCGTGCCGAACCCGCCCGGGCTTACAGGCTGACGCGGCGGAAGTCCGCCAGCACGCTCGCCAGGTACGCGTTGAAGCGTGCGGCCTCCGCGCCGTCGATCACGCGGTGATCGTACGACAGCGACAGCGGCAACGTCAGGCGCGGCACGAACTGCTTGCCGTCCCACACCGGCTTCTGGTAGCCGCGCGACAGGCCGAGGATGGCCACTTCCGGCGCGTTGATGATCGGCGTGAAATGCGTACCGCCAATGCCGCCCAGCGACGAGATCGAGAAGCAGCCGCCCTGCATCTGGTCCGGCTTGAGCTTGCCTTCACGCGCGGCTTTCGACAGCTCGGCCATCTCCTTGGCGATGTCGATGAGGCCCTTCTTGTCCGCATCGCGGATCACCGGCACGACCAGACCGTTGGGCGTGTCCGCCGCAAACCCGATGTGGTAGTACTGCTTGAAGACGAGGTTGTCGCCGTCCAGGCTGGCGTTGAAGGTCGGGAATTTCTTCAGCGCCGAAACGACTGCCTTGATCACGAACGCCAGCATCGTGAACTTCACGCCGGCCTTTTCGTTTTCCTTGTTCAGCTGCACGCGCAGCGCTTCCAGATCGGTGATGTCCGCTTCGTCGTTGTTGGTGACGTGCGGGATCATGACCCAGTTGCGATGCAGGTTCGCGCCCGAGATCTTCTTGATGCGCGACAGCGGCTTCGGATCGACTGGGCCGAACTTCGTGAAATCCACCTTCGGCCACGGCAGCAGGTTCAGTTCGCCGCCGCCAGCCGGTGCGGCCGCCGCAGCCTTGCCCGGGGCAGCTGCCTGGCCGCTCATCACACTCTTGACGTAGCGCTGCACGTCTTCCTGCGTGATGCGGCCCTTCGGGCCGGTGCCGCCGACGAGGTTGACGTCCACGCCAAGCTCACGCGCATACTTGCGCACCGAGGGGCTGGCGTGGGCAGCCTTGCCCACCGTACCGACGGTGTCAGCGGTGTACGTGGCCGGCGCGGCAGCCGGAGCAGCGGGCGCGGCCGCAGGGGCCAGGCTCGGCGCAGCCGCAGCCGGTGCAGGCGCTTGTGCCGGTGCCGGTGCCGGAGCCGGGGCAGCGGCCGCAGCGCCGCCCGCGCCTTCCAGCACGACGATCAGTGTCCCTTCCGACACGGCGTCACCGACCTTCACGCGGATGTCCTTCACTGTACCGGCGGCCGGCGACGGCACATCCATCGTCGCCTTGTCCGATTCGAGCGTGATCAGCGACTGCTCGGCTTCCACCTTGTCGCCCACCTTCACGCTGATCTCGATGACCGGCACGTCCTTGTAGTCGCCGATGTCCGGGACCTTCACCTCGATCGTGCCGCCGCCCGCTGCGGCCGGCGCCGGAGCCGGAGCTTGCGCAGCAGGGGCAGGCGCCGGTGCAGCAGCAGCCGGTGCAGCTTGGGGTGCGGGTGCCGGAGCCGCAGCCGCGCCCTGCTCCTCGAGCAGCAGCACGAGCGAGCCTTCCGACACGGTGTCGCCCACCTTGACCTTCACTTCCTTGACGACGCCGCTCTTCGGCGACGGCACGTCCATGGTCGCCTTGTCCGATTCCAGCGTAACGAGGGAGTCCTCGGCATTGACGGTATCGCCCGCCTTGACCAGCACTTCGATCACCGGGACATCCTTGTAGTCGCCGATGTCCGGCACCTTGATTTCTACGACTTGACTCATTCTTCTGTCTCCAGAGGTCTGGCGGCGGGCGCGTCCGGCGGCGAGCACACATTGCCCCGCAGGCTACCGCATCGTGCAGGCAAATGCACGTCGCGGGAGCCTGCCAGGGCAGTGCCCGGCCGGGGCGCAACCAGCGCGCCCGGCGGCTCCGTTATACGGTCATCGGGTTGGGCTTGTTCGGGTCGAGGTTGTACTTCTTCAGTGCCTCGGCCACCTTTTCGCGCGGCAGCACGCCCTCATCGGCGAGCGCCTTGAGCGACGCGACCGTCACCCAGTAGCGGTCCACCTCGAAGAAGTGGCGCAGCTTCTCGCGGGTATCCGAGCGGCCGAAGCCGTCGGTGCCCAGCACCACGTAGCGGCGCGGCACGAAGGCGCGGATCTGCTCGGCGAAGGTGCGGACGTAGTCGGTCGAAGCGATGACCGGGCCGCGCACGCCTTTGAGCATCTTCTCGACGTGCGACTCGCGCGGCGTTTCGGTCGGGTGCAGCAGGTTCCAGCGGGCGGTGGCGTTGCCTTCGCGGGCCAGCTCGGTAAAGCTCGGGCAGCCCCACAGGTCCGACTCGACGCCCCAATCCTTCTTGAGCAGTTCAGCCGCGGCAATCACCTCGCGGAAGATCGTGCCCGAGCCCAGCAGCTGCACGCGCGGTGCGTTGCTGTTCTCGACGCCCTTCTTGAACAGATACATGCCCTTGATGATGTCGGCCTCGGCACCCGCCGGCATTTCGGGGTGCTCGTAGTTCTCGTTCATCACCGTCAGGTAGTAGTAGACGTCTTCCTGCTCGACATACATGCGGCGCAGGCCGTCCTGCACGATGACCGCCAGTTCGTACTGGAACGTCGGGTCATACGAGATGCAGTTCGGGATGGCAGCGTGGTACACGTGCGAGTGACCATCCTCGTGCTGCAGGCCTTCGCCGTTGAGCGTCGTGCGGCCCGAGGTGCCGCCCAGCAGGAAGCCGCGCGAGCGCATGTCGCCGGCGGCCCAGCACAGGTCGCCGATGCGCTGGATGCCGAACATCGAGTAGTAGATGTAGAACGGGATCATCGCCACGCCATGCGTCGAATACGACGTGGCGGCCGCGATCCAGTCGCACATGGCACCGGCTTCGTTGATGCCTTCCTGCAGCACCTGACCCGTCTGCGATTCCTTGTAGAACATCAACTGGTCGTGATCCTGCGGCACGTACTTCTGGCCTTCCTGGTTCCAGATGCCGACCTGGCGGAACAGGCCTTCCATGCCGAACGTGCGCGACTCATCCGGCACGATGGGCACGACGTGCTTGCCGATGTTCTTGTCCTTGAGCAGGATGTTCAGAATGCGCACGAAGGCCATCGTCGTGGAGACTTCGCGGCCTTCGCCCGTGGCCTTGAGCAGCGCATCGAACGCCGACAGGGCCGGGATCTGCAGCGGGTCGGCCTTCTGGCGACGCGCGGGCAGATAGCCGCCCAGATCCATGCGCGCCTTGCGCATGTATTCGAGCTCCTTCGAGCCCTCTTCGAACTTGACGTACGGGACGTGCTCGAGCTGGTCGTCGGGCACCGGAATGTTGAAGCGGTCGCGCAGCTTGCGGATTGCCTCCACCGGCATCTTCTTCTGCTGGTGGGCGATGTTCATCGCTTCACCGGCTTCGCCCATGCCGTAGCCCTTGATGGTCTTGGCGAGGATGACGGTCGGCTGACCCTTGTGGTCGGTTGCCGCCTTGAACGCCGCATAGATCTTGTGCGGATCATGGCCGCCCCGATTCAGCGCCCAGATGTCGTCATCGGACCAGTCGGCCACCATGGCCTTGAGCTCCGGCGTGTTGAAGAAATGCTCGCGCACGTAGGCGCCGTTCTTCGACTTGAAGGTCTGGTATTCGCCGTCGACGCATTCCATCATGCGCTGCATGAGCAGGCCCTTGGTGTCGCGCGCCAGCAGCTGATCCCACCGGCTGCCCCAGATCACCTTGATCACGTTCCAGCCGGCGCCGCGGAATTCGCTCTCGAGCTCCTGGATGATCTTGCCGTTGCCGCGCACCGGGCCGTCCAGGCGCTGCAGGTTGCAGTTGATCACGAAGACGAGGTTGTCCAGCTTTTCACGGCCGGCCATGCCGATCGCGCCGAGCGATTCCGGCTCGTCGGTTTCACCGTCGCCCAGGAACGCCCAGACCTTGCGGTTTTCCCAGTTCTGGATCAGGCCGCGGCTGGCCAGGTACTTGGTAAAGCGCGCCTGGTAGATCGCCATGATCGGGCCCAGGCCCATGGACACGGTCGGGAATTGCCAGAAATCCGGCATCAGCCACGGGTGCGGATACGACGAGATGCCCTTGCCATCCACTTCCTGGCGGAAGTTGTCGAGCTGCTCTTCGGTCAGGCGGCCCAGCAGGAACGCGCGCGAGTACACGCCCGGCGCCGAGTGCCCCTGCACGAAGACCATGTCGCCGCCGTGCTTGTCCGACGGGGCGTGCCAGAAGTGGTTGTAGCCGACGTCATACAGCGTGGCAGCGGAGGCGAACGACGAGATATGGCCGCCGACGTTGGTGTCCTTGTTCGCGCGCAGCACCATCGCCATGGCATTCCAGCGCGTGTACGAGCGGATGCGGTGTTCGATTTCCTGGTCGCCCGGAATGCGCTCCTGGTTTTCGACCGGAATCGTATTGATGTAGGGAGTTTCTGCGTGCAGCGGCGAGGTCACGCCGTTGATGCGGGCGTACTCGATCTGCTTGTCGAGGAGGAACGCCGCGCGCTGCGGGCCTTCTGCGCCGATGACGCCTTGCAGCGCCTCCAGCCATTCCTTGGTTTCCTGGGGATCGACGTCGCTGGCGCGCGTGGCGCCCAGGACTTGCTCTGGTACGGCCGACATGGCGGTCTCCTTGGGTAGCAGTAACGTTTGATGCGTCTCTTGAGAGGCGCCCCGCCGGCACACACGTTCGCACGCGCACACGGGCCGCCCCGACTTTTGCGCTGATTCTATGGGTACCCCCAAAGCGAGCACAAGCGGAATTTTCAAATTGCGATATGGTTTTTTATAATGCGGAATATTGCCGCAGTGCAGAACAAAGCAGTTTTGACATTGCACCGCAGCATTTGCCGCATGCTGCGCGCATCTCACCAAGCGGTTTCCCCAAGCGACCAGCACGCTAATTGCCGTTACACTTGGTTTTGCGCAGTTGCACAGATGCCCACTTCCCTACCTCCGCAGAGTTCCGGCGTTCGCCCGCCCATCATGCTTGCCCCCTCCCACGCCTCGCAGGATTCGGCCGCACCGGAGCCGCCGGCCGCCGCTGCGCCCGAACTGCCCCCCGAAGACGGCGTGCGCCCGAACGTGCCGCGGCGCCTGTGGCTGACGCGGCTGGGGCGGCTATGGACGACGAACTGGTTCATGTTCATCCCGCTGGTGGCGATCGTCCTGTTTGCCGGCGCGATGATCTTCATCCTGTATCAGCTGCACGCCACCGAAGTGCAGCAACAGCGCGATGCCCTCTACCGGGACGCGGCCTGGGCCGAGCAGAAGGTGCGGCTGTCCCTGCAGAGCAACCAGGACCAGGTGGCCGCGCTGGCGCGTGACATCGGCGCCGCGCAGCTCGACCCGAGCGCCTACCGCGACGCCGCGCGGCAACTGCTGCGCGAGAATCCCGAGCTCGTCTTCATCAACTGGCTGGACGCCACGCGGCGCCCGCGCTGGGCGTTTCCGTCCAACTCCGAGTTCGCCGGGCGGGTGCGCGAGACGCGCGACCACCCGCTCGAGCCCGAAATCCAGTCCGCCTACGATGCCGCGCGCGAGACCCAGCGGGCCGTGTACTCGCGCCCAATCCAGAACGAGCGCGGCGAGAGCTTCATGCTGATGGAAGTGCCGATCGTGCGTGACAACGAGTTCCTCGGCACCGTGGGCGCCATGTATTCGGTCACCGGCATCCTCACGCAACTGCTGCCCGGCGAGCTGACCGACCGCTACCGGTTCTCGCTGGTCGACAAGAACAACGTGGTGCGCGCCAGCACGTCGCTGCGGCCCGTGCCGAAGGCCGCGGCCTCGTACGAAGTGCTGCTCGATCCGCCGGGGCATTCGCTGTCGCTGCGGGCCGAAGCGTATCCGGCGCCGTCCAACCTGCCCAATAACATGCTGATGTGGTTGGTGGCCGGGCTGTCGTGCTTCGTCATCTGGAGCCTGTGGAGCGTGTGGCGCCACACGAGTCGGCGCTCCGAGGCGCAACGGGCGCTGCTGGCGGAGACGTCGTTCCGCCGCGCCATGGAAAACTCCATGGTGATCGGCATGCGCGCGCTCGATCTCAATGGCCGCATCACCTACGTGAACCCGGCGTTCTGCCGCATGATCGGCTGGACCGAGGCAGAGCTGGTCGGCCGCATGCCGCCGTTTCCGTACTGGCCCCCGAATGAGATCGGCGAAATGCAGAAGCACATCGAGCTGACGCTGCGCGGCAAGGCGCCCGCCAACGGGATGGAGCTGCGCATGATGCGCCGCGACGGCACGAGCTTCTATGCGCGGATGTACGTTTCGCCGCTGATCGACGCACGCGGCCGGCACACGGGGTGGATGAGTTCCATTACCGACATCACCGAACCCAAGCGCGCACGTGAAGACCTCGCCGCCGCGCATGACCGCTTTACCACGGTGCTGGAAAGCCTGGATGCCGCCGTGTCGGTGCTGTCCACCGACAAGGCGGAGCTGCTGTTCGCCAACCGCTATTACCGCCAGCTGTTTGGCTGGGAGGCCTTCGGTCACCTGCAGCTGTCCGGGCACGACGTCAGCACGGAAGACGTCTCCAGCGATGCACTGGACCTGGTGGACGCCTACGCCGGCCTGCCCGCGTCCGAGCTGACGCCGCACGCCGCCGACGCGCGCGAAATCTACGTGCCGTCGATGCAGAAGTGGTTTGAGGTGCGCCGGCGCTACATCCAGTGGGTGGACGGCCACCTCGCCCAGATGCAGATTGCCACCGACATCACCGTGCGCAAGGCCGCCGAAGAGATGACGCGCCAGCACGAGGAGCGCCTGCAGTTCACCAGCCGCCTGACGACCATGGGCGAGATGGCCTCGTCGCTCGCCCACGAACTGAACCAGCCGCTGGCCGCCATCAACAACTACTGCATGGGCGCCGTCGGCCGCCTCAAGAGCGGGCGCAGCACCGCCGAAGAGCTGATTCCGGTGCTGGAGAAGACGTCCGCGCAGGCCGTGCGCGCGGGCACCATCATCCAGCGCATCCGCGGGTTCGTGAAGCGCAGCCAGCCGCAGCGGCGCGAAGCCGACCTGCGCGAGATCGTGGCCGATGCCGTCGGCCTGGCCGAACTCGAAGCCACACGGCGTGGCATCACGATCCTCACGCGCCTGCCGGCCGACCTGCCGCCGCTGTATGTCGACCCGGTGCTGATCGAGCAGGTGCTCGTCAATCTGCTCAAGAACGCCGCCGAAGCCATGGCGGCGCATCCGCGCCTGCGCGCCGCGAGCGTGCTGCGCCTGCACGCCAACCTGATCGACGACCCGGAAAACTCCGTGCTGATCGAGGTCATCGACCAGGGCCCGGGCGTGGACGACAGCACCAAGGAACGGCTGTTCGAACCGTTCTTCAGTACCAAATCCGACGGCATGGGGATGGGGCTCAACATCTGCCGGTCCATCATAGAATCCCATCTCGGCCGGCTCTGGGTGGAAAACAACGCCGACGGCATCGGCTGTACGTTTAAAATCATCCTGCCGCTGAATCCGCTGTAGATCGGCCGTGATTCGCACGCCATCGCTTCCAGAACGTAAAACACAGAACGTAGACCGAGGACGACTCCATGAGTACAACGCCCGCTGCAGTTGCCCCGCGCAACGAAACCGTGTTCGTCGTCGATGACGATGAAGCCATGCGTGACTCATTGACGTGGCTGCTCGAAGGCAACGGCTACACCGTGCGCACGTATCGCAGCGCTGAAGAATTCCTGGTCGACGACAAGCGCGGCGAGGGGGTCGGCTGCCTGATTCTCGACGTGCGCATGCAGGGCATGAGCGGCCCCGAACTGCAGGACCGCCTGCTGGCCGAGAACAGCCGCATGCCGATCGTCTTCGTGACCGGTCACGGCGACGTGCCGATGGCCGTGTCGACCATGAAGAAAGGCGCCGTCGACTTCATCGAAAAGCCCTTCGATGAATCGGAGCTGCGCGAGCTGGTGGAGCGCATGCTCAGCAAGGCACGCACCGAAGACTCCGCCGCGCGCGAGCAGAAGGCAGCGAAGGACCTCCTGAGCAAGCTCACCACGCGCGAGCAGCAGGTGCTCGAACGCATCGTCGCAGGCCGGCTGAACAAGCAGATCGCCGACGACCTGGGCATTTCCATCAAGACGGTGGAGGCGCACCGCGCCAACATCATGGAAAAGCTCAACGTGAACACCGTGGCGGATCTGCTGCGCCTGGCACTGTCGCGCAATAGCTGAGCGCACATCGGGCGGTGGCGGGGTGGGCGCCGATTTATAATCGCGGTTTGCCCTCTCCCTCCTCCGTCCAGCCATGACTGCCCAACTCATCGACGGCAACGCGCTTGCCAAGCAACTCCGCGCGCAAGCCGCACAACGCGCCGCCGCCCTCACTGCGCGCGGCCACCAGCCTGGTCTCGCCGTCATCCTCGTCGGTGAAGACCCCGCCAGCCAGGTCTACGTGCGCAACAAGATCAAGGCGTGCGAGGACAACGGCTTCCTTTCCGTATTCGACCGCTACCCGGCCGACCTCACCGAAGCCGACCTCCTCGGCCGCATCGACGCGCTGAACCGCGACCCGCGCATCCACGGCATCCTCGTGCAGTTGCCGCTGCCCAAGCACATCGACAGCCACAAGGTGCTCGAAGCCATCGCGCCCGAGAAGGACGTCGACGGCTTCCACGTGGCCAACGCCGGCGCGCTGATGACCGGCGCCCCGCTGTTCCGCCCGTGCACGCCGTACGGCTGCATGAAGATGCTCGAATCGATCAACTACCCGGTGCGCGGCGCGCGCGCGGTGGTGGTGGGCGCCTCGAACATCGTCGGCAAGCCGATGGCGATGCTGCTGCTACAGGCCGGCGCGACCATCACGATCTGCAACAGCAAGACACGTGATCTCGCCGCCCACACGCGCGAGGCCGACATCATCGTGGCCGCCGTGGGCCGCCGCAACATCATCACCGCAGACATGGTCAAGCCCGGCGCCGTCGTCATCGACGTGGGCATGAACCGCGACGAGGCCGGCAAACTGTGCGGCGATGTCGACTTTGCCGGCGTGAAGGAAGTCGCTGGCTACATCACACCGGTGCCGGGCGGCGTGGGGCCCATGACGATCACCATGCTGCTGATCAACACGCTGGAAGCCGCCGAGCGTGCCGCCGATGGAGCCACGCTGGCGGCGTAAGCTTCACCGGATCCTGTTGGAATCGAGGAAAGCGTCCCAACCTTCCGGATTGGACGCTTTTTTTGTCCCGCGCATTTCTCTTTTGAGCCCGCCATGACCGACACTTCGCTCCAAGCCAACAACCCGCTGCTCGATTTTTCCGGTCTGCCGCGCTTTGCGGACATCCGCCCGGAACACATCACCCCGGCCATCGACGTGCTGCTCGAGCGGGCCGCCGCGGCAGTCGCGCAGGTCAAGAACCCGGCCACGCCGGTCAGCTGGAAGACGGTCGTCGCCACGTTGGAAGAGGCCACCGAACCGCTCGGCCGCGCCTGGGGCATCGTCAGCCACCTGAGCGCGGTGGCGGACACGCCTGCGCTGCGCGAAGCGCACGCCGCCAACCTGCCCCGCGTAACGGAATTCTGGTCGGGCCTGGGCCAAGACCTGGAGCTCTTCGAAAAGTACAAGGCGATTGCCGAAAGCGCCGAATACGCCACCTTGTCGCCGGCACGCAAGAAGCTGCTCGACAACGAACTGCGCGGCTTCCGCTTGGGCGGCGCCGAATTGCCCGAACACCAGAAGCCCCGTTTCGCTGCCATCCAGGAGCAGCAGGCGCAACTGACGAAGGCCTTCAGCGACCACGTCCTCGATGCGACCAACGCCTACGCCCTGCTGATCGACGACGAAGCCCGCCTGGCCGGCCTGCCCGAAGACGCCAAGCAGGCCGCACGCGAAGCGGCCCGCCGCGACAATCCGGATGCTAAGGGCTGGAAGTTCACCCTGCACTTCCCGTCGTACTTCCCGGTGCTGCAGTACGCAGATGACCGCGCACTGCGCCGCACGCTGTACGAAGCCAATGTCACGCGCGCGTCGGAACTCGGCGCGCAATACGGCGGCGGCAAACCCGAGTGGGACAACACCGCCAACATGGCCGAGCAGCTTGCCCTGCGTGCAGAAGAAGCGCGCATGCTCGGCTACCGCAACTTCGGCGAGCTCTCGCTCGTGCCCAAGATGGCCGACTCGCCCGAAGACGTGCTGCGCTTCCTCGGCGAGCTGGCCGACCGCGCGCGCCCCTTCGCTGAAAAGGACTGGGCCGAACTCCAGGCCTTCGCCCGCGACAACCTCGGCATCGACAAGCTCGAGCCGTGGGACATGGCCTACGCGTCGGAAAAGCTGCGCGAGGCGCGCTACGCGTTCTCCGAGCAGGAGGTGAAGCAGTACTTCCCGGAACCCGCCGTGCTGGACGGCCTGTTCGATGTCGTGCAGACGCTCTTCTCCGTGCAGATCCGTCCGGAGCAGGCCGAGGTGTGGCATCCGGACGTGCGCTTCTTCCGCGTGGAATCGGCGCAGGGCGAGTTGCTCGCGCAGTTCTACATCGACCTGTACGCACGTGACGGCAAGCGCGGCGGTGCATGGATGGACGACGCACGGGGTCGCAAGCTGCTCGACGACGCACGGGTGCAAACCCCGGTGGCTTACCTCACCTGCAATTTCTCGGGCCCGGTCGGCGACAAGCCGGCGCTGTTCACGCACGACGAGGTCATCACGCTGTTCCACGAGTTCGGCCACGGCCTGCACCACATGCTCACGCAGGTGGATGAACTCGGCGTGTCCGGCATCAACGGCGTGGAATGGGATGCAGTGGAACTGCCCTCGCAGTTCATGGAGAACTTCTGCTGGGAGTGGGAGGTGCTCTCGCGCATGACGCGCCACGTGGACACCGGCGAGCCCTTGCCGCGCACGTTGTACGACCGCATGCTGGCCGCGAAGAACTTCCAGAACGGCATGGCGACACTGCGCCAGATCGTCTTCTCGGCGTTCGACATGCACCTGCATACCGACTTCGATCCGAAGGGTTCGACCTCGGTGCTGGAGCTGTCCCGCCAGATCAACAACCGCTTCCACGTGGTGCCGCAGGTCGAACTCTCGCGCTGGCCGAACACGTTCAGCCACATCTTTGCGGGGGGCTACGCGGCCGGGTATTACAGCTACAAGTGGGCCGAGGTGCTCTCGGCAGACGCCTACGCGGCGTTCGAAGAAGCCAGCAAGCTGAGCGGCTCGGTGCTGGATGCCGAAACCGGCGCGCGCTATCGCCGCGAAGTGCTGGCCGTGGGCGGTAGCCGCCCGGCGATCGAGTCGTTCACCGCGTTCCGTGGCCGGGCGCCCAGCATCGACGCGTTGCTGCGCCACGGCGGCATGGTCGCTGAAGCGGCCTGACACGCCGCACCGTCGTCATCAGGACGCCGCTTCGCGCCTCGCGCCGAAGCGGCGTTTCCATCTGGATGCAGGGTGCTTGATGGCACAATAACGCACCCCTGGGCGGCGCCGCGCGCGCCGTCGCCATTTGCAAGGACCTGACCTCCCATGCGTGTCGCCACTTGGAACGTTAACTCCCTGAAGGTTCGCCTGCCGCACGTGCTCCAATGGCTGGCCCAGCGCGAAGCCGACGCCACGCCCATCGATCTGCTCTGCCTCCAGGAGCTCAAACTGCCCGATGACCGCTACCCGCTGGCCGAGCTTGACGCCGCCGGCTATGCGTCCCTGTTCACGGGCCAGAAAACGTACAACGGCGTCGCCATCCTCTCGCGCAAGGCCGCCGTGCCCGAGGGCCGCGACGTGGTCAAGAACATCCCCGGCTTCGAGGACGAACAGCAGCGCATCGTGGCCGCCACGTACGACATGGCGGATGGCCCGGTGCGCGTGATCTCTGCCTACTTCCCCAACGGCCAGGCGCTCGGCTCCGACAAGATGGCCTACAAGATGCGCTGGCTGGCCGCGCTGCAGGACTGGCTGAAAACCGAAATGGCCGCCCATCCGCGGCTGATGCTGCTGGGCGATTTCAACATCGCCCCGGACGACCGCGACGTGCACGACCCGAAAAAGTGGGAGGGCCAGAACCTGGTGTCGCCGGAAGAGCGGGCCGCGTTTCGTGCGCTGGAAGGCGCCGGGCTCGTCGATGCCTTCCGCATGTTCGATCAGGAAGACAGGCTCTTCTCGTGGTGGGACTACCGGCTCTTTGCCTTCAAGCGCAACGCCGGCCTGCGCATCGACCACATCATGCTGTCCCCCGAGCTGGCCAAGCTGTGCGAGTCGTGCCATATCGACCGCGTGCCGCGCACCTGGGAGCAGCCGTCCGACCACACGCCGGTGGTCGCCGCACTGCGCAGCGCGTGAGGGTGCGGGGCATGGCTTCCGCTTTCAAACGTCGCAATTTGCCGCACCTGCTGCTGCGTGCCCGTGAAACCTTCATGGCGCGCTTTCGGCCGATCTTGCGCGAGTACGGCATCACCGAGCAGCAATGGCGCGTGCTGCGCACACTCAACGACACCGGCGACATGGAGCCGAATCAGCTCGCCGATGCGTGCCTCATCCTGAGCCCGAGCCTGACGCGCATGCTGGCGGCCATGGAGCAGTCGGAGATGATCGTGCGGACGAAGTCGTCGGTGGATCAGCGCCGGCAGGTGATCTCGCTCACGGCGAAGAGCCGCCAGTTCCTGGCCGACGTGGAACCGCAGGTGGACGCCCAGTACGCGCGCATCGAGGCGCAGCTGGGGCGAGAGAGGCTGGAAGCCCTCTATACGGCCATCGACGAGGCGATCCATCTCATGGAAACGCACACCCCGATGGCCCGCTTCACCGGCGAAGAGTAACGGCCGTCAATACACGGTGCCGGCCGCCTGCGGCTTGGCCGCGCCCTCGCCCTTGAACGCCTGCGCGAGCTGTTCGGCGCTGCGGGCCAGCAACGTCACATCGGTGCCGACCGCAACAAACGTCGCGCCAAGCGACAGGTAATGCCGGGCCCGCGCCTGGTCGGCCGACAGGATGCCTGCCGCCTTGCCGGATGCCACGATGCGGCCGATCGTATCGTCGATGGTCTTGCGGACTTCCGGATGGCCCGGCTCACCCAGGTGCCCCATCGACGCCGCCAGATCGCCCGGGCCGATGAATACGCCGTCCACGCCTTCAACAGCGAGAATCGCGTCGAGATGCGTCAGGCTCTCGGCGGTTTCGACCTGGATGAGCGTGCACATCTGCGCATCCGCCTGGGCGAGGTAGTCGTCGACGCGGTTCCAGCGCGACGCACGGGCCAGCACGCTGCCCACACCCCGCATGCCGTTGGGCGGATAGCGCATCGCTTGCACCGCGGCGCGCGCTTCGTCGGCGTTCTGCACCATGGGCACCAGCAAGGTCTGCGCGCCGATGTCGAGCAGCCGCTTGATCTCGACCGGATCGTTCCAGGCCGGCCGCACGATCGGATGCGTCGGATACGGCGCAAGAGCCTGCAGCTGGGCAAGCGTCGACTGCAGCTGGTTGGGCGCGTGCTCGTTGTCGATGAGCAGCCAGTCGAAGCCGGCCCCGGCCACGATCTCGGCCGGATACGGATGCGTCATCGCGAGCCACAGGCCGATCTGCGGGCGCCGTTCGGCCAGCGCGCGCTTGAAGTGGTTCACCGGAAGTTGCATGGCAGGAATCCTGTCAGGGTCAGACGAAATGGCAGGCGATGCTGCCGAGCGGGCCGTAATCGCAGTGGAATGTATCACCCGGGCGCGCGGGTACCGGCCGCGTAAATGAACCACCGAGGATGACCTGCCCCGGCTCCAGCGCCACGCCGTGCGCCGCGAGCTTGTTGGCGAGCCATACGACGCCGTTGGCCGGATGGTTCAGCACGCCCGCCGCCACCCCCGTCTCCTCGATGACGGCGTTGCGCGAAAAGATGGCGCTGACCCAGCGCAAATCCACGTCGCGCATGCGGATCGGCCGCCCGCCCATCACCACGCCGGCATTGGCAGCGTTGTCGGCGATCGTGTCGAACACCTTGCGCGGGCGGCCCGTGTCCGGATCGATCGATTGCGAACGCGCGTCGATGATCTCCAGCGCGGGAATCACGTGATCCACCGCGTCGTACACGTCGAACAGCGTCACCCCCGGCCCCTGCAGCCGCTTGCCGAGCACGAAGGCCAGCTCCACCTCGACGCGCGGCACGATGAAGCGGCTGGCGGGAATGTCGCCGCCCTCCGCGAAGAACATGTCGTCGAGCAGCGCGCCGTAGTCCGGCTCGTCGATCTGCGACGACTGCTGCATCGCGCGCGAGGTCAGGCCGATCTTGTGCCCCTTCAGGCGCCGGCCCTCTGCCAGCTTCATCGCCACCCATTCGCGCTGGATCGCGTAGGCGTCTTCGATTGTGATCCCGGGATGGTCGAGCGACACCTGGCGGATCTGCCTGCGCTCGGTCTCGGCCTGGTGCAGGCGCCGCGCGATGGTCTGGACGGTCGTGGTGTCGAGCATGGATCAGGCCTTGCGGAAACGTGCGTGGATGTTGTTGTGCTTGTAGCTGCCGCCTTCGTCGAATTCGGTCAGCTCCATGGACAGCGCCAGATAGCGACGCGCAAAGGCCTCGGCGAAATGCGCCTTGATGGCCTCGAACAAGGCATCGCAAGCCGCCTTCTTGATCTGGGGCGGGCGACCCGCGCCGATCTTGAGCGCGACATGGACGAAGGCGTCGTCCTCCTTGCCGTCGGCCACGCGGTAGTCCGTCAGCTGGAGCGCGCGCGAGCGGATGCCGCCCGTCGGAAACACGCCGTTCTGCGCGATCAGCGTCTCGTTGATGGTCTGCAGAAGTTCAGGAATGCGGGCATCGTCGCCCAGGTTGGCCGTGTATTCGACAATCACGTGCGGCATGGCAGCCTCCTCATGACCGCGCCGGCACCGGGAAGATCGCGTTGATCTGGCCCGTGCCGGAACTGGCAAAGTACTCGGTGACGATCTCCACACCCCGGTCGTAGGCATCCCAGCCGAGCAGGCCGAGCAGCATCGCCGTGTCGTGCATGCCGCCCTCGCCTTCGCACAGCGATGCGTAATCGGGCAGCATCGCGCAGAACGTCTTCCAGTCGCCCTGTTTCCACAGATCCACCGCGCGCAGATCGACCTGGCGGTAGAACTCGCGGCTGATCTGGTGGATGGCGCCTTCGGGGCTTCCGTTGTCATTGAAGCGGTGCGACAGCGATCCGCTGGCGAGGAATGCGACGGTGCTGTCGCTGGCTTCAATGGCTTCGAGCAGCGCGGCGCCAAAGCGGCGGCTCTCGTCCAGCTTGTGCCAGGCGCACCAGCCGGCCACCGACACGACCTTGAAGTGCTGGTCGCCGTTCATGTAGCGCATCGGCACCAGCGTGCCGTACTCGAGTTCGAGGCTGTCGATCTCATGCGCGCGTGTGAACACGCCGCGCGCCGTGGCTGTCTCGGCAATCCGCCGCCCGAGCGCCGGGTTGCCCGGATACGCGTAGCGCATGTCCTGGATGAAATGCGGCAGCTCGTTGCTGGTGTAGACGCCCTCGAAGCGCGCATTGCAGTTGACGTGATACCCGGCGTTGACCAGCCAGTGCACGTCCGACACGACGATGGTGTCCACGTCCAGATCGCGGCAGCGCTGCCCGATGATCCGGTGCCCCTCGATGGCCGCGGCGCGGCAGCCGTGGTGCTTGCCGGGCAGCTCCGACAGGTACATCGACGGCACGTGGGTGATCTTCGCGGCCAAGGCCAGCTTGCCCATGGTGTCTCCTTGCGCCCTTCTCTTGGTTGGTCGGCTGATGCGTCAGACGCCCCAGCGCGGGATGTGGTGGCTGCCCATCGAGATGCAGACGTTCTTGATTTCGGCAAACACTTCGAGACTGTACTCGCCGCCCTCGCGTCCGGTGCCGGATGCCTTCACGCCGCCAAACGGCTGTCGCAGGTCGCGCACGTTCTGACTGTTGACGAAGACCATGCCTGCCTCAATGCCGCGCGCCAGCCGGTGCACCTTGCCCACGTCCTGCGTCCAGATGTACGACGCCAGGCCGTACTCCACGTCGTTGGCGAGCCTGAGGCCGTCGGCTTCGTCCTTGAACGGGATGAGGCACGCCACGGGGCCAAAAATCTCTTCCTGCGCCACGCGCATGCGGTTGTCGACATCGGCCAGCACCGTCGGGGCGACGAAGTTGCCATGCTGCAGATGCGCGGGCAGGCCGGCGGGCTTGTCCGGGCCGCCGGCCAGGATCCTCGCGCCTTCCTGCTCGCCGAGGCGGATGTAGCCGGTCACCTTCTCCCAATGCGCGCGCGTGATCATCGAACCGACGTTGGTCTGCTCGTCGGCCGGGTCTCCCACGATCAGCCGCTTGGCACGCTCGGCAAACTTGCCGACGAAATCGTCGTAGACCGTTTCCTGCACGAAGATGCGCGAGCCGGCCGTGCAGCGCTCGCCGTTGATCGAAAAGATCGTGAAGAGCGACGCGTCCAGCGCCCGGTCCAGATCCGCATCGTCAAAGATCAGCACCGGCGATTTGCCGCCCAGTTCCATCGAGAACTTCTTCAGCCCGGCGCGCTCCATGATGCGTTTGCCGGTGACGGTTCCGCCCGTGAAGGACACCACGCGCACACCGGGGTGGCGCACCAGGGCATCGCCCGCCGTGGCACCATAACCCTGCACCACGTTCAGCACACCCGGCGGAATGCCCGCCTCCAGCGCCAGGCGGCCAAGCTGGTCCGCCGTCAGCGGCGAGAGCTCCGACATCTTCAGCACCGCCGTATTGCCCAGCGCCAGACACGGCGCGACCTTCCAGGTGGCCGTCATGAATGGCACGTTCCAGGGCGAGATCAACGCGCACACGCCCACCGGCTGGTACAGCGTGTAGTTCAGCATCTGGTCGTCCACCGGATACGTCGTGCCATTGACCTGCGTGCAGACCTCCGCAAAGAAATGGAAGTTCTCGGAAGCGCGTGGAATGAGCTGCTTGCGCGTCTGCGCGATCGGCAGGCCGGTATCCATCGTTTCCAGTGCCGACAGCTGCGGCACGTTCTGCTCGATCAGTTCGCCCAACCGGCGCATCAGCCTGGCGCGCTGCTTGGCGGGCGTGTTCGCCCAGGCCGGAAACGCCGCCTTCGCCGCTGCCACGGCCGCGTGGATTTCCGCCTCGCCGCCGGAAGCCACCTCGGCGATGGCCTCCCCCGTGGCCGGGTTGGTCGTGACGAACCGCTCGGCGCTGTCGACCTGCCTGCCGTCGATCCAATGTTTGACGGGGTCCATGCTGATGGCAGTCATGCGGTCTCCTTGCTCTGTTCAGCGACGATGGTGCTGACCAATCGCCCAATGCCTTCGATCTCGGTGACGACTTCATCGCCCGGCTGCGTATCGGCCAGGCCCTCCGGCGTACCGGTCAGGATCATGTCGCCCGCGCCCAATGTCATGAAACTCGAGAACCACGCGATCAGCGCCGGGATGTCGAAGATCATGTCGCGCGTGCTGCCTTGCTGCGTGACGCGGCCGTTGACGGTCGTGCGCAGCGCGAGGTTCATCGGGTCGGGCACATCGTTGCGGTCGACGAGCCACGGGCCGAGGGGCGTGCAGGTGTCGCGGCTCTTCACGCGCAGGTTCGGGCGGTAATAGTTTTCGAGGTAATCGCGGATGGCGTAGTCGTTGGCCACGGTATAGCCGGCGACATATTCGTACGCGTGCTCCCGCGGCACGTTGCGCGCGGCCTTGCCGATGACGACCACGAGTTCGCACTCGTAGTGCATGAATGCGACGCCGGCCGGACGCACGGTATGCGCACGGTGGCCGATCAACGTATTGGAGCCTTTCAGGAACGCGAGCGGCTCGGCGGGCGCCTTGAAGGCGAGTTCCTTGGCGTGATCGGCATAGTTCAGACCCAGCGCAAAGATGGTGCGCGGTTCAATGGGCGGCAGCCAAACGACTTCTGTTTCGCGCAGCACGCGCCCGTCGCTCAGCCGCAGGCGGGTGTCGTCCCCGGGGACGGCTCCCGCGTGGTGGACTGCTCCGTCATACGCAATGCGGGCGTGTTTCATTGGACCGCCTCCGCCTGCCGCAGGAGATGTGTCGTCAGCGTGCCGATGTGTGCGATGCCGACATCGATCCGATCACCGGCGCGCGCCAGCGGCGGGTTCTCGGGGATGCCCGCGAGCAGCACATCGCCGGCTTCCAGCGTCATGAACGCCGTCACGTCGGCGAGCAGTTGCCCGATGGGCCGCACGAGCGTCGACGTGTTCGCGCGCTGTGCGATCTCGCCGTTGATCCGCACGGTGATGTCCAGCGCGTCGGCATCCGGCAGGTCTTCGCGGTCCACCACCCACGGCCCGATCGGGCAGAAGCCATCCCGGCATTTGTGCCGGACCGGCGGCCGGTAATAACTTGCGTGCGGCACCGTCAGGTCGTTGACGATGGTATAGCCGGCAATGCACTCGGCAGCGTGCGGCACGCGCACGCGTGTGGCTGTCCGGCCGATGACCACGCCAAGGCATGCGCCGACCCAGATGCCGTCGACATCAGGCGGCAGCACGACATACTGGTTATGGCCAACGCGTGTATTGGCGGGCTTGAGATACAGCACCGGCGCGTTGGGAGGCGCCTGGTATGGCGGCTCGGCGAGCGCGTCGCCGAGCGCCTCCAACTCACCGCGAAAGTTGAGCAGCGTGCCGACCACCGCGCCGTCGACCGGCGGCAGCCATTGCACTGGCCCCGGACCCCTGGCCGGCTGCGTGCCGTCGGCCTGCACCCAGTCCTGCTGCCGGCCGTCTGACAACCTCACCTTGCCTCGCCGCACATCCGCCTCCAGCGCCCCATATTATTAACATGTTAATCATGTGAGCGGATTGGCGCGATGTCAACCCGGGAAAATGCGCGCCATGAAAAAGCCGGCCACGCGGGCCGGCTTTGGTTTGACGGCGGAGGCGATGTCCACCGTGGGGACATCGGTCATGCCGATGTCTATCGAGGCAATCGATCGGACTCACGCCACGGCAACATGCACGCGCTTGACCACGACCGGCTGCGGCAAATCGGTCAGCCCGTTGGCGCGCTGTACGCCATCGGCGATGAGCACACGGGCAGCATCCTGAATCCGCTCTTGGCCGGCCTCGAAGGCCGCCTGAAGCGACAACACCTGATCACCTTCCAGGCCTTCCCAAAGCGCCTCGCGCGTTGCCACGCAAGTCACCTTTTCGCCGTCGACGAGCGCGTCGAACAGCAGGCCTTCATTGTTGATGTCGTACGCCTCTTTCTTTTCGAACTTGATTTCCATCGTCAAAGCCCTCCGATTGCAATGGACAACAACGCACACGCTGTTGCGTGGAAACCGTGCGGGGGGGCCGGCAGGGTTTCGTCAGACATTTGTCTGGCTGCACAGATCATTTTAACCACAGCTTGGGACGCGCGTGCGAGCACCGTTTGCGCGTTCGTGGCATCCTGGCGAGCCTCACAGGGGGCGACCCCAGGCGGCATCAGGGCTCGCGGGGCACCTGCGCCGTTATGCTTTTTTGTCGGGGCCAAGACGGCACTGCAAAGCAAAGTCGCAATCACAAAATCCATTGCATGCAGTCTGCTGGTGGAACGCTCGGCGCTCCCAGTTGCAGGTTTTACGACATCGTCATGTCGTCAGGCCGGCGACACCACCGAAATTTCACGGGATGCAACGAAATACCCTGCGAGCCGCATCGACGTGTTTCGATGCGTGCGCCGGGCGCGTCCGCCACCCTATGCTGTGAGGGAATGGATGGCCGGCGCATCCGGCGATGCAGGCGGCGTGGAGCCTGTGCAGGCGCTCCACGCCGCGGCGCCCTTTTGGCGCAGAAGTCAGTGCACCGTCTCGGAGGCCGGTGCACCACCACCTTGCTCCGACACATGCAGCAGCGAACGGCGGCGGGCATACCCGAAGTACACGAGCAGGCCGATGACGACCCACACCCCGAAGGCAATCCACGTCACGGCCTGCAGATGGCTCATCAGGAACAGGCACATGCCGATCGCCAGCAACGGCACCACCGGCACCCCAGGACAGCGGAAGCCGCGATGCAGGTCCGGACGCGTACGGCGCAGCACCAGCACGGCCACGGCGATCAGGGAGAACGCGGCGAGCGTGCCGATGTTGATCAGCTCTGCCAGCACGTTCAGCGGCACAAAGGCGGCAATCACCGCGAACACGATGCCGACCACCCACGTATTCAGGAACGGCGTCGAATAGCGCGGATGAATGTGCGACAGACGCTTGGGCAGCAGACCATCGCGCGACATGGCGAAGATGATGCGCGTCTGGCCGTAGGCCATCACCAGGATCACGGTCGTCATGCCGATGATGGCGCCAAGATCGACAAACCCCGCCACCCAGGTTTCGCCCGCCACCTGCAATGCGAGAGACACGGGGTGATCCACGCCTGCAAACTTCGCGAACGGCACGATGCCCGTCATGATGGCCGCCACCAGCACGTAGAGGATCGTGCAGACCGCCAGCGAGCCGATGATACCGATGGGCAGGTCGCGCTTGGGATTGCGCACCTCTTCAGCCGCGGACGTCACGGCATCGAAGCCGATGAAGGCAAAGAACACGATGGCCGCCGCCCCGAATACGCCTTCCATGCCGAACGGCATGAACGGCTGCCAGTTGGCCGGCTGCACATGGCGTGCGCCCACCGCGATGAACAGCAGCACCACCGTCACCTTGATCGCCACCATGATGTTGTTTGCACGCGCCGATTCGCGAATGCCGAACGACAGCAGCGTCGTGATCAGCAGCATGATCACCAGCGCCGGCAGGTTGAACAGCGTCTGCACGCCCGGAATCGCGCCGGGTGCAGCGGTGAGCGCCACCGGCAGATGCAGGCCGAAGCCTGACAGCAGCGACTGGAAATAGCCGGACCAGCCCACCGAAACCGCGGATGTGGCCAGGCCGTATTCGAGCATCAGGTCCCAGCCGATGATCCAGGCCACCAGTTCGCCCATGGTCGCGTAAGCGTACGTATAAATGGAGCCGGACACGGGAATGGTCGAGGCGAATTCTGCATAGCACAGCGCGGCAAACCCGCACGCCAGCGCCGCGACGATGAACGACAGCGTCAGTGCGGGGCCCGCGGTGAGCGCCCCGGTGCCCGTCAGCACGAAAATGCCGGTGCCAATGATGGCGCCAACGCCGAGGAAGGTGAGATCCAGCGGACCGAGGACTTTCTTCAGGCCGGTATCGCTGTGGCCGGTGCGGATCATGTGATCCACGTTCTTGGTACGGAACAAACTCATTACTGCGTCTCCTGTCTGCGTGCACCCGAATGTGACGGAATGCACTGTCGCGCACGTGTGGCGCGCGGCGGCGGATTATGCAAAAAAGCGGGCATTTTACCCGCAGGCGACATTCCGCCCTTCTATCGCCGCAATGCAGACAGAAAATAGGACAATTCCCATCCGGTTGCTGGAACCGGAGGCGCAATCGTTACCCCGCAGCAAAATCTTCGAACAGCGGCTGCTGGCGCGCATGCGCGTCGGACTCATACAGCCGCACGCCCACCCCCAGCAGCCGCACAGGCATCCGGCGACGCTCGAAGCCCTGTGTCAGCAGCTTCGTGAACACTGGCAGCGACACCTGCGGTGCGATGCACTCCACCGTCGTGCCACGGAAATCGGCGAAGCGCATCTTGACGTAGGTCTTGTGGATCATGTTGCCGGCGCGGGCCCGCTCGACGCGCGCGGCCAGCTGTTCGACCAGAATCGCCAGTTCGCGCTGGCAATCGTCGAGCGTGCGCAGGTCGGTGGCGTAGGTTTCTTCCACGCTGACGGACTTGCGGATCTGCGAAGGTTGCACCTGCCGGTGGTCGATGCCGCGACACAGGTCATGCAAGCGAAATCCGAAGACGCCGAAATGCTGCTGCAGCCGGTCGGTGCCCCAGGCGCGCAGGTCGCCGCACGTCTCGGCACCGAGGCGGCGCAGCTTGGCCGCCGTCACCTTGCCCACGCCGAACAGGCGGTCCACAGGCAGCGCGGCCACAAAGGCGTCCACCTGCTCCGGCCGCACGACGAACAGGCCATCGGGCTTGTTCCAGTCGCTGGCGATCTTGGCGATGAACTTGTTGGGCGCAACGCCCGCCGACACGGTAATGCCGATCTCTTCGCGCACGCGGCGGCGGATGTCTTCAGCGATGCGGGTGCCGCTGCCGGCGAGCATCGGGCTGTCAGTCACATCAAGATAAGCCTCGTCGAGCGACAGCGGCTCGACCAGCGGCGTGTAGCTGTGATAGATGGCGAAGATCTGGCGCGCGACCTGGCGGTACTTCTCCATGGACGGCGGCACGATCAGCAAATCGGGACAACGCTTGACGGCCTGCGCCATGGGCATCGCCGAATGGATGCCGAACTTGCGTGCTTCGTAATTGCAAGTCGCGACCACGCCGCGCCGTTCCGGCCGCCCACCGACGGCCAGCGGCTTGCCGACGAGGCGCGGATCGTCGCGCATTTCGATGGCGGCGTAAAAACAATCGCAGTCGCAGTGGATGATCTTTCGCACGGCACAAGGCCAGAACCGGCTGCGGGAGGCGGCAGCGGCGTCGGGCTTGCTCGTTCAGGAGGAACGCAAGCGTATCAGCTTCCGCGGGTCGCGCACGCAACGCGGCGCAACAATGCATTTCGCCGATACTGCAACGCAACATCGGCGAATGAAGGGATCGGAAAAGCGGCTTAGCGGCCGATATCGTGCGCCACGGCGCCGAGTTCGTCATTCAGGGCGCGCTGCTCGTCGCCGGACAAGCCACCGCGATGCTGGCTGGCCATGTCGTTGGCTTCCTGGCGGATGCGGCGCAGGCGATCGCGCAGGCCATCCGCGCGATACGGATCGATGTAGCCCTCTGATTGGCGAACGTCGATGCGGTGGAATTCTTCTGCGAGGCGACCTTGCACCTGGTCGAAGCGCGCGCGCGGATCCACCGGTGCAGGTGCCGCGACCGGAACCGGCTCGCGCACCACCACCGTACGCGTGGGCTGCGGCGGCGCCACGACACAACCGGCCATGGAGGCCGCCAGGACTGCGCACAGGGTCAGACGCGGAAGAATCGACATGTTTGGGCTCGTATCGTCGTTGTAGAAACGCGCAGTTACGCGAGAACTGGCGCTTATCTTACGAACCGCTTCCCACAAAGCTGTGACGATTGGTAACAGCAGATTACGTCCGCAACATCTCCGGTGGCTCGACGGGCGGCGGGGGTTCATCGGGCGATGGCAGATCTGGTGGAATGCCCGGTGGCGACGGCTCGTCGGGCGGGGGAACGGTATGTGCGGGCAGCACGCAATTGACGGACATGGTTTCCCTCCGGGCAAAACGCATTGACAATCTAGTACGCGATTCCCATGCCAACAAGCCACCTCGCCCGCCTATGTACGACCTGCCCACCGCCCGCTTTCAAGACCGCACGCTCATCCGCATCGGTGAGTCGCACGCCAATGGGTCCATGCTGCTGCTGGCACCCGATGCCGGCGGGCGGCTCGTGCGCTGGCGCCATCGCGGCGAAGACATTCTCTTCTGGCCCGAGCCGGCCAATTGGTCGAACGCAGCCAAGGTCCGTGGCGGCAATCCGCTGCTGTTTCCCTTCATCGGCCGGCACTTCGCAGAAGGGGAGACCGGCCGCTGGCGCGACGCGCGCGGGCAACTTCACGCCCTGCCGCAACACGGTTTCGCACGCGACTTGCCGTTCGAGGTGGAAGACGCAAGCGACGCGCACATCGTTCTGTTGCTGCGCGACAGCCCCGAGACACGTCAAGGCTATCCGTTCGCCTTTGAGTTTCGCGTGACGTACCGGCTGATTGACGATGGGCTCGAGGCGACCTTCTCGGTCAAGCATCGGAACGAAGGTGACGCGCATGCCCCGATGCCTTTCTACGCCGGCCATCATTTCTACCTGGCGCTGCCGCATGCATTGCGCGGCGCGACCGAGCTGCTGATGCCGCCGGCACGGCTGTCACGCCAACTGCCCGATGGCAGTCTCGACCGCCCCGAGCCCGGGCGCAGGACTTACCAGCTCGACGACCCGGCGCTGCAAGACCGCTATCACCTGCTCGATGACGCTGGCGCTGCAACGCTGGTCATTCCGCCGCACGGCGAAGCGCCGCTTGGCCGCCGCATCCGCTTCGAGGTCGACGGCGCGCCGGTGCCCTGGCACGCCATCACCACGTGGACAGAAAACGCCACGTCTGACTTCTACTGCGTTGAACCGTGGATGGGCCTGCCCAACGCGATCCATCACGGCGAGGGCCTGCATCTGCTCGCCCCTGGCGAGACACGGCAGGCTACCTGCCGCCTGCGGATCGCGCGCTAGTGTGCGGCTCGGCGCTCAGGCGTTTTCATACGCCTGCACGGCGTCCATCACGCGTGCCGAATAGACCAGGGCCGCGCCGGCATTGAGCGAGATCGCCACGCTCAGCGCATACGCAATCTCGTCATGTGTCGCGCCATGCGTGAGCGCCTGCGCCGTGTGCACCGTGATACAGCCATCGCAGCGCGTGGTCACCGCCACGATCAGCTGACGCACACGCGCCAGAGCGTCGGAGAGATCGGCGCACGTGTGGGCTACCAATCCGAAGCCGCATTCAACAAGGCATTCCAACAGCAACTCGGAATGACGCCGGCAAGGTATCGGCGCGCAACCCACTAGTCACCGATGAGGTGCCTCTGTTATACTTTCAGGCTTCGGGGCGTAGCGCAGCCTGGTAGCGTACCTGCATGGGGTGCAGGTGGTCGGAGGTTCAAATCCTCTCGCCCCGACCAAAACAAAAGCCCGCGTAACGGATGACGTTACGCGGGCTTTTTCATGTCCGCCTATCCGGCGTCGGCGATGTGTGGGAAGGCGGTATCCGTCTACGGCTTGTCCGGCCGCAGCACATCGAGCACTGCCATCAGCGCCTGGCGCAATCCCTGCACATCGACTGAACCGCCGATGGCGGGCCGCTGTGGGGCGGCGACTTCCTTCTCCGGCGCTTCGGTCTCGGCCGGCGCTGCGCCATGCCGCAGTTCATCCAACCGGTTGCGCGCGCCGTTGATCGTGAAGCCCTGCTCATACAGCAGTTCACGAATCCGCCGGATCAGCAGCACTTCATGATGCTGGTAGTACCGGCGATTGCCGCGCCGCTTGACCGGCTTGAGCTGGGTGAATTCCTGCTCCCAATAGCGCAGCACGTGCGGCTTCACGGCGCACAGATCGCTGACCTCACCAATCGTGAAGTAGCGTTTGGCAGGAATGGGCGGCAGGTTGACCCGCTCCGTGTGTTTATCGGCGGCCATGAAGGGCTGGCGAAAGAAACGGAATGAAGGGAATTACGCAGCGCTCACCGGCAGCGGCTCGGCGCGCTCTTCGACAAGCGCCTTGAGCTTCTGGCTCGCATGGAACGTGACGACACGGCGTGCGGTGATCGGGATGATCTCGCCGGTCTTCGGATTGCGGCCGGGGCGCTGCGGCTTGTCGCGCAACTGGAAGTTGCCGAAGCCGGACAGCTTGACGCTGTCGCCTTGCTCGAGCGCCTCGCGAATCACGTCGAAGAACGCCTCGACCATGTCCTTCGACTCGCGCTTGTTCAGGCCGACCTGCTCGAACAGCATCTCGGCGAGTTCGGCCTTGGTGAGTGTCGGCACATCGTGGCCGCGCGCATCCCGCGTCTCGGCGAGTGCCGAAGAAGAACCGAGCGGGTCGCCCAGGGAAGCCGCCAACGCGGGCGCGTGTTGATCGTTCATAGATTCGCTTGCGTGATCGAGCTCGGATACAGAGGTTCGTTCGTGTCTGTAGCGCAGCGCGGACGTCAAAGACGTCAGGCGCGCAGGCGCGCGCCGAATGCATCGCCGGCCGCCCGAATCAGTTGCTGTGTGGCGGCCTCGACAATGTCGTCCTGGAGGGTGCTGTCAGTATCTTGCAACGTAATTCTGAAGGCAAGGCTTTTCTCCTGCGCGCCAATGGCCGCCGTCGCCGCTTTCGGGCGGAACTCATCGAACAGCACGACGCCCTGCAGATAACGCTGCCACGGGGTGCCAACCGCCGCCTTTTCGAACGTGTCGACCAGGTCCTGCACCGCCACATCCTGACGCACGACCAGCGCGATGTCGCGCGTCACGGCGGGCACGCGCGGCACTTCGCGATACGTCGGCAGACCGACGGCAGTGATGGCCTCCAACTCGAGTTCCCAGACCACGGGTGCGGTCGGCAGATCGTACTTCTGCAACCAGCGCGGATGCAGCTCGCCGATCCAGCCGATCGCGCGGCCATTCAGCACCACCCGTGCAGAGCGCCCCGGATGCAGCGCGGGATGCTCAGCGCGTTCAAAACGCGCCTGGAGCGGCCACAGCAGCGATTCGACATCGCCCTTCACGTCGAAGAAATCAACGCCGCGCGTCTGCACGCCCCACTGCTCTTCCTTCGCGGGGCCGTAGGCAATACCCCCGGCCATCATCGGCTGTGCATAGCCCGCCACCGACAGACCGCCATCCGCAACGCTGGCATCGCGATGGAACACGCGGCCGACTTCGAACATGCGCACGCGCGAAGCCTTGCGGTTCAGGTTGTAGCGCACCTTGTCGACGAGGCCGCCGATGAGCGTGCTGCGCATCACCGAATACTGACTGGCGATCGGGTTCAGCAGCGGAATCGGGTTGCTGTTGCCGGCGAAGTCGGTTTCCCAAGCGGTCTCGACGAAGGCGAAGTTGACGACTTCGTGATAGTCGCGCGCGGCCACGGCGTGACGCACATCATGCATCGTGCGCCGCGCTTCGTTGGTCGGGCGCATGGCGTTTTCGGCAACCGGCGGCTTGGCGGGAATCTGCTCGAAACCATAGATGCGCGCGACCTCCTCGATGAGGTCCTCCTCGATCTCGATGTCGAAGCGATACGACGGCGGCTCGACGATGAACACATCATCTTCCACGCTGAACGTGAGGCCCAGACGTTTGAACACATCGGCCACGACTTCATGCGAAAGGGCGATGCCCAGCACGCGCGCCGCCCGGGCCACGCGCATGCGCACCGGCTCGCGCTTGGGCAGGTTGACGATCTGGTCATCGATCGGGCCTGCCTGGCCGCCGCAGATCTCGAGGATCAGCGCGCTGATGCGCTCGATGTGTTCGACGGTGGTGGCATAGTCAACACCACGCTCGAAGCGGTGGCCGGCATCGGTCGAGAAGTTGTAGCGGCGCGCACGGCCCTGGATGGCTTCCGGCCACCAGAATGCGGCTTCGACGTAAATGTTCTGCGTGTCCAGCGTGACGGCGGTCTTGTCGCCGCCCATGATGCCGGCGAGGCTTTCGATGGCCTGCTCGTCGGCAATCACGCCGACCTTCTCATCGACGGTGATGGTCTCGCCGTTGAGCAGCTTCAGTTGTTCGCCAGCCTTGCCCCAGCGCACCGTCAGGCCGCCGTGGATCTTGTCCAGGTCGAACACGTGCGACGGACGGCCCAGCTCCAGCATCACGTAATTCGAAATATCGACCAGCGCCGACACGCTGCGCATGCCCGCGCGCTCGATGCGCGACACCATCCAGGCCGGCGTCTTCGCGTGCGCATTCACACCGCGGATGATGCGGCCCGAAAAACGACCGCACAGGTCCGGCGCCTCCACCTTGACCGGCAGCTTGTCCGCGAGCGTCACCGCCACGGGCGCCATCGACGGCACCGTGATGGGCGCGCCCGTCAGCGCGGACACCTCACGCGCCACGCCATGGATCGACAGGCAGTCGGCCTTGTTGGGCGTGAGCTTGATGACAAAGATCTGGTCGTCCAGATCGAGCACCTTGCGGATGTCCTCGCCCACCGGCGTGTCTTCCGGCAGGATCAGCAGACCGCCGTGGTCTTCCGACAGCTTCAGCTCGCGGGCAGAGCACAGCATGCCGTAGCTCTCCACGCCACGAAGCTTGCCGACCTTGATCTTGAACGGCTTGCCCTCTTCGCCCGGCGGCAGCTCGGCGCCCACCAGCGCACAGGGCACCTTGATGCCAACCGACACGTTCGGCGCACCGCAGACGATCTGCAGCAATTCGCCCGTGCCCGCATCGACCTTGCACACATTCAGGCGGTCGGCGTCCGGATGCTTGTTCACCTCCACTACATGGCCGACCACGATCTTCGTGAACGGCGGCGCGACAGGGTCGACCTCTTCCACTTCAAGACCCGCCATCGTCAGACGATGGGACAGTTCATCGGTGGTGATCGGCGGATTGACGAAACTGCGAAGCCAGGATTCCGGAAATTGCATGGCGCGACGAAAAGAAGAATTCGATGGACGGGGCGACGAGAATCAGCGAACGAGGTTTATGCGAACTGGCGCAGGAAACGCACGTCGCCCTCGAAGAACAGGCGCAGATCGTTGATGCCATAGCGCAGCATCGTCAGGCGCTCCAGGCCGGAGCCGAACGCGAAGCCGATGTAGCGCTCGGGGTCCAGGCCCATGTTGCGCACCACGGTCGGGTGCACCTGGCCGGAGCCGGAAATCTCCAGCCATTTACCGTTGCCGAATGCCATGTCGATCTCGGCCGACGGCTCGGTGAACGGGAAATACGACGGGCGGAAGCGCACCTGGATGTCGTCGCGCTCGAAGAAGTTGCGCAGGAAATCGGTATAGACGCCCTTCAGGTCGGCAAAGCTGATGTTGTCTGCAATCCAGAGGCCTTCGACCTGATGGAACATCGGCGAGTGTGTGGCGTCGCTGTCGACGCGGTACGTACGCCCCGGCGCAATGACCTTGATCGGCGGAATGCGGTCGAGGTGCTTGTACTTCTCGACGTGCATGCGGGCATAGCGCACCTGCATCGGGCTCGTATGGGTGCGCAGCAGCAGGAGCTTGTCTTCGCTGTCGCGACCGTCGATGTAGAACGTGTCCTGCATCGAGCGCGCCGGGTGGTTGTCCGGGTTGTTCAGCGCCGTGAAGTTCATCCAGTCGGATTCGATTTCAGGGCCGTCGGCCACATCGAAACCGATCGAACCGAAAATCTTGGCGACGCGCTCCCAAGTGTTCATCACCGGGTGCAGACTGCCCTCGGCCACGTCGCGGCCGGGCAGCGTCACATCGATGGCCTCGGCCGCGAGGCGGGCGTTCATGAGCGCATCGGCCAGGGCCTGCCGGCGCGCGTTCAACGCTTCTTCCACGCGGCTTTTCGCCTGGTTGATGCGCGCGCCTTCGGTCTTGCGCGTCTGCGGATCGAGCTTGCCGAGGCCCTTGAGCAAGTCGGTCAGCACGCCGGACTTGCCGAGAAAGCGCGCCTTCTCGTTTTCCAGCGAGGCGTTGTCCTGCACGGAGGCAAACGCGTTTTGGGCATCGGCGACGACTTGATCCAGATCCAGTGACATGGGAAGGCGAGCGAAAAGAATTCGGAGGATTCGGTCCGCGGAATGCGCGGAATAAAAAACGGGGCTCGGTGAGAGCCCCGTCAGGGTGACCAGCCGGCACGCTGCTGGGCAATTCCAGCGGCCTGCCCGGCCAATCCAATTCAGGCGACGTTGGCTTTCACCTGGTTCACGATGGCGGCAAATGCCACCTTGTCGTGAATGGCCATGTCCGACAGCACCTTGCGGTCCAGTTCGATGGACGCCTTCTTCAGGCCGTTCATGAACTTGCTGTAGGTCAGACCATGCTCGCGGGCGCCAGCGTTGATACGTGCAATCCAGAGGGCGCGGAACACGCGCTTCTTGTTGCGACGATCGCGGTAGGCGTACTGGCCAGCACGCATGACCGCCTGCTTGGCGATGCGATAGACGTTATTGCGGCGGCCGCGGTAACCCTTGGCAGCGTTGATAACCTTCTTGTGACGGGCCCGCGCTGTGACCCCACGTTTTACTCGAGGCATGGAATTCTCCTTTCGTAGTCAGGGGTTAGGCGTACGGCATCATTGCGCGAACGGACTTCAGGTTCGTCTCATGGACGCCCTCGGTACCGCGCAGGTGACGCTTGTTCTTGGTGGTCTTCTTGGTCAGGATGTGACGCTTGAAGGCTTGGCCACGTTTGATCGTGCCACCAGGACGGGCAGTAAAGCGCTTGGAGGCGCTTTTCTTCGTCTTCATCTTCGGCATGGAACAACTCCGTTTTTGACATGAAGCCAGGTGGACGGCTGGCGCCGACACTTGCATGACCCGGACTCACTTGTTGTATCGCGACGGGCTTTGCAGACCATCGCGTTTTCCGACGTTTCCGTCAGGAACCTGCTCAGCGCGGCCGGAATCGTCCAGCCGCCACTGCATTACTTTTTCTTCTTGGGCGCCAACATCATCACGGCCTGGCGACCTTCCATCTTCGGCATCTGTTCGACCTGACCGAATTCCTCCAGGTCAGTCTTCAGGCGCTCGAGCATGCGCATGCCGATTTCCTGGTGAGCCATTTCGCGGCCACGGAAACGCAGCGTGATCTTGGTGCGATCCCCGTCTTCCAGGAAGCGCTTCAGGTTGCGCAGCTTGACGTCGTAGTCACCATCGTCGGTACCCGGGCGGAATTTGACTTCCTTCACCTGGATGACCTTCTGCTTCAGCTTGGCCTCGTGGGCCTTCTTCTGCTCCTGATACTTGAACTTGCCATAGTCCATCAGGCGGCAGACTGGCGGCTGCGCAGTCGGCGCGATCTCGACCAGATCGACGTCCTTTTCTTCCGCCATGCGCAGAGCTTCCTGCAGCTTGACGATGCCGATCTGTTCCCCTTCAACCCCGGTCAGCCGGATTTCCGGCGCAGTGATTTCGCGGTTGATGCGGTGAGATTTATCGGTAGCGATGTTGAATGTCCTCAAAGAAGCAAAAAAACAAGCCGTGCCCAGCTCATGACTTGTTGGCGAGATCGTTCTGCAGTCGCTCAACGAACGCCGACAGCGGCATGGAGCCTAGATCGACGTTGCCACGGGCACGCACGGCCACCTGATTTTCATCCCGCTCTTTGTCGCCCACCACAACCTGGTAGGGGACCTTCTGCATGGAATGCTCGCGGATTTTATACCCAATCTTCTCGTTCCGCAAATCGACGATCGCCCTAAATCCTTGTTTTTGCAGGGATTGCACAACGGATTGTGCATACTCGGCGTGCGAATCGGTGATGGCGAGCACCGCCACCTGCACCGGCGAAAGCCAGGTCGGCAGCGCGCCGGCGTATTGCTCGATCAGGATACCGATGAAGCGCTCGAGGCTGCCGACGATGGCCCGGTGCAGCATGATCGGGCGGTGGCGCGCGCCATCCTCGCCGACGAACTCGGCGTCCAGGCGCTCCGGCAGGTTCGGGTCGACCTGGATCGTGCCGCATTGCCATTGCCGACCAAGTGCATCTTTGAGCACATATTCGATCTTCGGCCCATAGAACGCCCCTTCGCCGGGCAAATACTCGAACTCGCAGCCGGACGCACGCAGACCTTCAGCCAGGGCCGCCTCAGCACGGTCCCAGCTCTCGTCGGAGCCGATGCGCTTTTCAGGGCGCGTCGACAACTTGTACAGAATCTCGGTAAAGCCGAAATCCTTGTAGACCTTCTGCAGCAGCGTCGTGAAGGCCGTCACTTCGGACTGGATCATGTCTTCCGTGCAGAAGATATGGCCGTCGTCCTGCGTGAAGCCGCGCACGCGCATGATGCCGTGCAGGCCGCCCGAGGGCTCGTTGCGGTGGCACGCGCCGAACTCGCCGAAGCGCAGCGGCAGATCGCGGTAGCTCTTGATGCCCTGCTTGTAGATGAGGATGTGGCCGGGGCAGTTCATCGGCTTGAGCGCGTATTCGCGCTTTTCCGATTCCGTGATGAACATGTTCTCGCGGTACTTGTCCCAGTGGCCGGTCTTTTCCCACAGCGACTTGTCGAGAATCTGCGGCCCCTTCACTTCCTGGTAGCCGTTCTCGCGGTACACGCGGCGCATGTACTGCTCGACCTCCTGCCACAGCGTCCAGCCCTTGGGGTGCCAGAACACCGTGCCGGGCGAGTACTCGTCGATGTGGAACAGGTCGAGTTCGCGGCCGAGCTTGCGGTGGTCACGCTTTTCGGCCTCTTCCAGCATGTGCAGGTAGGCGTCCTGGTCCTCCTTCTTGGCCCAGGCCGTGCCGTAAATGCGTTGGAGCATCTCGTTGTTGTGGTCGCCGCGCCAATAGGCCCCGGCCACCTTCATGAGCTTGAAGACCTTCAGCTTGCCGGTGGACGGCACGTGCGGGCCGCGGCACAGGTCGACGAAGTTGCCCTCGCGGTACAGGCCGATTTCCTGATCCTCCGGGATCGACGCGATGATCTCGGCCTTGTACTTCTCGCCCATGCCTTCGAACAGCTTGATGGCGTCGTCGCGGCTCCAGACTTCACGCGTGACCTTCTCGTCCTTCTTGGCCAGCTCGGTCATCTTCTTTTCGATGGCGACGAGATCTTCCGGCGTGAAGGGACGCTTGTAGGCGAAGTCGTAGTAGAAGCCGTTTTCGATGACCGGACCGATCGTGACCTGTGCGTCGGGATACAGCTCCTTGACGGCGTAGGCTAGCAAGTGCGCGGTCGAATGGCGAATCACGTCGATGCCGTCGGCGTCCTTGTCGGTGATGATGGCCAGCTTGGCGTCGCGGTCGATGGTGTAGCTCGTGTCGACCAGCTGGCCGTCCACGCGGCCAGCCAATGCGGCCTTGGCCAGGCCCGCACCGATGCTCTGCGCCACTTCGGCGACCGTGACGGGGCCCGGAAACTCACGCCGGGAACCGTCCGGCAACGTGATTGCGATCATGCTTGCTCCTGTGAGTCACCGTCGCGCTTTTGAGGCTCGCGGCGGTCGTCATTCTGTGGTGCGCCTCGCCGGGTGGCGTGGCAGGTTATCGAATCGGCGCTTCGAAGCGCTTTCAGCCGGGTCGCCGCGCACGACACCAAAACGCGGACGAAAAAAAACGCGGCCAAGGCCGCGTTTTCATTTGCGCTGACTACCGCTTGGGCAGACCGCAAAGGGCGAAAACCGCACCTTGACTACTGTCGCTCCGAAGCGGTGGTAGTTCGCGGTGCCTGGATCATGTTTCGCCTTGTATGCAGTTGTACGGAACGAACCGAGGGATGACGGCTTGCACACCCTACCCGACGCGTCCTGCTAAATGCGTTGGTAGGCTCGATTGGACTCGAACCAACGACCCCCACCATGTCAAGGTGGTGCTCTAACCAGCTGAGCTACGAGCCTGCCGAAAGACGAAACTATACCATCACTTTCGCCGCGCTGACAATACCCCCGTAACTTCCTCGATTAATGTGAGGGCGCGCTGCAGTTGTGTGGCCTCCGCCACCTCGGCCGTGAACTGCATCTTGGCAACGCCCTTGCTCGAGAGCGTGCGCACGCCTGTCACGTTGATCTTCTCGCGCGAGAGGATTTCCGAGATATCGCGCAACAGCCCCTGGCGGTCCAGCGCCTCCACGTGGATATCGATCGGGTACACCGAATCGCTGCGCTGGCCCCACTCGGTCTGGATCACCCGCCCCGGCGCGCGTGCGGCGAGCTGCTGGAACGTCGCACAGCTCTGCCGGTGGATCGACACGCCCCGCCCGCGCGTGACAAACCCGACGATCGGGTCCGGCGGCGCGGGCTTGCAGCAGCGCGACATCTGCGTGAGCAGCGAATCCACGCCAACAACGAGCACCCCGCTCTTGGCGCCGCGCGCGACGCTGGTGGCCTTGCTCTTCTTGGTGATCGACGCCTCATCGTCCACCGGCGGAGGCGGCGGCGCGCCGTCGGAGCGCAGGACGGCCTCGACGCGGCGCAGGCTCAGCTCGTCCTTGGCGACAACGGCGTACAGGTCATCCGGCGACTTGAAGCCGAGCTTGGCCGCGAGGTCCTCCAGGTTGACCGCCGTCTTGCCTTCGCGCTGGAGCGTCTTGTCGATGAGTGCGCGGCCCTGCGCCAGCGTCTCTTCCAGCTCGAGCGCATTGAACCAGGCGCGCACCTTCGTCTTGGCGCGGCTGCTCACCAGATAGCGCAGCTCGGGGTTGAGCCAGTCACGTGACGGCCCGCCCTGCTTGACGGTGACGATCTCCACCGTCTGCCCGTTCTTGAGCGGCGTGTTCAGCGGCACCATGGCGCCATCGACGCGCGCGCCCCGGCAACGATGGCCCAGATCGCTGTGCAGGTAATACGCAAAGTCGACCGGCGTCGCGCCTTGCGGCAAGGCGATGACGCGGGCCTGCGGCGTCAGCACGTAGATGTGGTCGTCCAGCTCGGTGTGTTTGAGCTGCTCCCACGGAGAGTCTTCATGCGCGACGGTGTGCTCGGCATCATCCTTCCAGGCGAGGAGCTGGCGCAGCCAGGCGATCTTCTCGTCGTAGCGCTCGCTCGCTGAGAACTGGCCGGTGTAGCCCTTGCTGCCGGCCTCCTTGTAACGCCAGTGCGCGGCGACGCCGTACTCCGCAAAGTGATGCATCTCGCGCGTGCGGATCTGCACCTCCAGCGCGCGGCCGTCGTCGCCGATCACGACCGTGTGCAGCGACATGTAGCCGTTGGCCTTCGGGCGCGAGATGTAGTCATCGAACTCCTTCGGGATCGGCTGCCACATGTGGTGCACGAAGCCGAGCACCGTATAGCACTCCTTGATGTCGTCGACGATCACGCGAAACGCGCGCACGTCGTACAGGTCGGCAAAGTCGAGCTCCTTGCCGCGCATCTTCTTCCAGATGCTGTAGATGTGCTTGGGCCGGCCGCTCACCTCGGCCTGGATGCCCGCGTCGTGCAGTGTCTTCTGCAACTTCGCAATGGCCTCGCCAATGAACTTCTCGCGCTCGATGCGCTTTTCATCGAGCAGCCGCGCGATGCGCTTGTAGGTGTCGGGGTCTTCAAAGCGGAAGCCGAGGTCTTCGAGCTCCCACTTGAGTTGCCAGATGCCGAGGCGGTTGGCCAGCGGCGCGTAGACGTCGAGCGTCTCGCGTGCCATGCCGTCGGGCGCGGGGCGCTTGTTCTGCGCCAGCCAGCGCAACGACTGCAGCCGCGACGCCAGCCGGATCAGCACCACGCGGATGTCCTGCGCAAACGCGAGCAACATCTTGCGCAGCGCCTCGACCTGCGCCCGGCGCGCTTCGGCTTCATTCTTGCGCGTGATGCTGGCATCGTTGGGGCTGACGACGCCCGCGATTGCGCCGATGCGCAGCAACTGCCGCACATCGTGCACGAGCTTGGCCACCTCGGCGCCGAATGCGGGCTCGAGCGTTTTTTCGCCGTCCACGGCCAGTGTGGGCAACAGGAACAGCGCGGCCGCCTGCAGCGACGGCGTATCGACACGCAGCGCCTCGAGTACGGCAATGGTGCCGCGCGCGTGCGACTCCAGCGGCTCGCCGGTGAGCGTCACATGATCGCCCGCGTTGGCCGCCAGGTATTCGATCGCCCGTGCAACCTGTTCTGCCGCCGAGGTTGCCACCTGCCCGGCCGCCTCGGCCGGCCGGTCGGTCTTGTTCTCCATGATGCGTCCTGCTGTGACGCGACGGGCTCAGGTCTTCTGTGCAGCCGTCACGACGATTTCGATGCGGTACTTCGGGTTGGCCAGCGCGGCCTGCACCGTGGCGCGCGGCGGCGAATTCTTGGAATCGGCGGCGACCCACTGGTCCCAGACCTTATTCATCTCGCCAATCTCGGTGATGTCCTTCAGGAAGATCTGGCACATCAGGATGCGTGTCTTGTCGCTACCATTGGCGGCCAGCACGCGGTCGATGATGGCGAGCACCTCGGCCGTCTGCTCAGCGATGCCGGCGTCCAGCGTGGTCTCCGGCACCTGGCCGGCCACATAGACGACGCCGTTGAAAACCGCGGCGTCGGAATAGCGATGCTCGACGTTGTAACGCTTCAGTTCAGTGCTCATCTTGCAAATCGAATCGGGTTCAGACAAACGGTCATTGACCGAGGAAGAACTTGCGGGCGATCGCCACCTGGTCCGGCTGGATGAAGGTGGGCGCATGCCCGACGTCGGGAATCTCCACCGTGTTCACGTGCTTTCCGCGCTGCATCATGGCTTCGACGGTTTCGCGCGTGAGCAGGTCGGACTGCGCGCCGCGCACGACCATCACGTCACCCGGAATCGCCTCGAACAGCTTCCACAGCATGGCCTCGCCGGCGGCGATCATCTCGGGCGTCGTGCTCTTGAACGCCTCGGCCAGGCGCGGATCGTAGTGCAGGATCCATTCGCCGCCCTGTGGCTTGAGAATCGCGGCATTGAGTTCGCGCCATTGCTCCGGCGAGTGCGGCCCGAACGACGCGCTGATGGTCTTCAGATACGCCAGCCCTTCGTCGAACGTCTTGAAGCGGACGTTCAGACCAAGGTAGTCGCCAATGCGCGCCAACGACGACTCGGTCACACGCGGCCCCACATCGTTCAGAAGCAGCTTGCGGATCGGCGAGTTCGGCAGGCCCGCGAGGCCCATGCCGATCAGCCCGCCCATCGACGTGCCGAACCAGTCAACCGATTCGACATTGAGCCGCGCCAGCAACGTCACCATGTCGGATACGTACTGCGGCAGCACGTAGCCTTTGGGATCGGCCAGCCAATCGGAACGCCCGCGCCCCACCACGTCGGGGCAGATGACGCGATAGTCGTTGCACAGCGCCCGCGCCAGCACGTCGAAATCGCGGCCGGTGCGCGTCAGGCCGTGCACGCACACCAGCACGCGCGGATTCTGCTGGTCGCCCCACTCGTGATACGCCATCCGGTGCAAGCCAGACGGGCTCAGGCACTGCACGAAAGCAAGGCGCGGCAAAACGGCCATGGACAACTCCTACACATGAACGGCTGGAGAACAAGGCCCGATTGTACGCGGCCCGGCGAGCATGCGGCGGCGCAACAGCGCATGCGGTCGCGGGCAACAAAAAAGCCTCGCCGCGGCGAGGCTTCTTGAACGCACCAGAACGCTTATTGCGCGACCCAGCCGCCATCCATGTTCCAGGCCACGCCGCGCACCTGTTCGGCCGCGTCGCTGCAGAGGAACACCGCCAGCGCGCCGAGCTGGTCGGGCGTGACGAACTCGCCCGAGGGCTGCTTTTCCATCAGCAGCTCCTTCTTGGCCTGCAGCGCAGGGATGCCCTCCTTCTCTGCACGCGCGTCGATCTGCTTCTGCACCAGCGGTGTCAGCACCCAGCCCGGGCAGATCGCGTTGGAGGTGATGCCGGTCTGGGCCGTCTCCAACGCCACCGACTTGGTCAAGCCGACAATGCCGTGCTTGGCCGCCACGTATGCAGACTTCTGCGCCGACGCCACCAGGCCATGCGCCGAAGCGATGTTGATGATGCGCCCCCAGTTCTTGCGCTTCATGCCCGGGATGGCCAGCCGTGTGGTGTGGAACGCCGAGCTCAGGTTGATGGCGATGATGGCGTCCCAGCGCTCGACCGGGAAATCCTCCACGTTGGCCACGTACTGGATGCCGGCGTTGTTGACCAGGATGTCCACGCCGCCGAACTCGGCTTCGGCATAGGCGAACATCGCTTCGATCTCGGCCGGCTTGCTCATGTCGGCGCCGTGATAGCCGATGCGGATGGCGTTCTTGCCTGCAGACGCGATCTGGGCCTTGGGCGCTTCCACATCGCCAAAGCCGTTCATGATGATGTTGGCACCCTGCGCGGCCAGCGCGCAGGCGATGCCCAGGCCGATCCCGCTGGTCGAGCCCGTGACGAGTGCGGTTTTTCCTTGCAGCATCGTGGTCTCCGGATTACAGCAGGTTCACGCCGGTCTTGGCCTGGATCTCTTCGCGCGACACGCCCGGCGCGGTTTCCACCAGGCGCAGGCCCTGCTCCGTCACGTCGATGACGCCCAGGTCCGTAATGATGCGATCGACCACGCCCACGCCGGTCAGCGGCAAGGTGCACTTGGGCAGGATCTTCAGGTCTTCGGTGCCGTCCTTCTTCTTGGCGGTGTGCTCCATTAGCACGATCACGCGCTTGACACCCGCCACGAGGTCCATCGCGCCGCCCATGCCCTTGACCATCTTGCCCGGGATCATCCAGTTGGCGAGATCGCCCGTTTCGCTGACCTGCATCGCGCCGAGAATCGACAGATTGATCTTGCCGCCGCGGATCATCGCAAAGCTCTGGTCGCTGCCGAAGATGGCGCTGCCGGGCAGCGTGGTCACGGTCTGCTTGCCGGCGTTGATGAGGTCGGCGTCGACTTCGTCTTCGGTGGGGAACGGACCGATGCCGAGCATGCCGTTTTCGCTCTGCAGCCAGACTTCCTTGTCGCCGGTATGGTTGGCAACCAGCGTCGGGATGCCGATGCCGAGGTTCACGTAGAAGCCGTCTTGCAGTTCCTGGGCAGCGCGTGCCGCCATTTGGTCTTGGGTCCAGGCCATGTCGGTCTCCTTAGTTGGCTGCGCGGATGGTGCGCTTCTCGATGCGCTTCTCGGGCGTGGCATTCAGCACGATGCGGTGCACGTAGATGCCAGGCAGGTGGATGTCGTCCGGCGCAAGCTCGCCCAATTCCACGATCTTTTCAACTTCGACGATGCAGATCTTGCCGGCCGTGGCCGCAGCGGGGTTGAAGTTGCGTGCGGTCAGGTTGAAGCGCAGATTGCCGGACTTGTCGGCCACGGCCGCCTTGACCAGCGACACATCCGGCACGAGCGAGCGCTCCATGACGTAGGTCTCGCCGTCGAACTCGCGCAGCTCCTTGCCCTCGGCCACGATCGTGCCGACACCGGTCTTGGTAAAGAACGCCGGGATGCCCGCACCGCCAGCGCGCAACTTTTCGGCCAGCGTCCCCTGCGGCGTGAATTCGAGCTCGAGTTCACCGGCCAGGTACTGGCGCTCGAACTCCTTGTTCTCGCCCACGTAGGACGAAATCATTTTCTTGATCTGGCGGGTTTCCAGCAGCAGGCCGAGGCCAAAACCATCGACGCCCGCGTTGTTCGAGATGCAGGTCAGATTCTTGACGCCCGAGTCGCGCAGCGCGGCGATCAGCGCTTCCGGAATGCCGCACAGGCCGAAGCCGCCCACGGCGATGGTCTGGCCGTCCTTGACGACGCCCGCGAGCGCCTCATTGGCGCTGGCGAAGATTTTGTTCATGCGTGCTTCTCCTTGGTGGTCCAACACATCCGGCAGGGTTTTGACCGATCGCCCAGTTGGGGTTTGTGCGATGCAGCGCCGGAAAATAGTAACGATACAATCTGGCGAGAATACGCAAGCGTCGCGCGACGCAGCAATACGTACGAATACATATGCCCGCTCTCGACTATCAGACTGCATTCCAGCTTGCCCCGGTGGGCATGGTGATGTCCCGCGAGCGCGTCATGCTCGATGTCAACGACGAGGCCGCGCGCATCTTCGGCCACGCGCGCACGGCGATGATCGGGCAATCGTTTGAGCTGCTCTATCCGACACACGATGAATACGAGCGCACCGGCGCGCGCATCATCCCGGTCATGAACGCGCGCGGCAGCTATTCAGACGAGCGCATCATGAAGCGCGCCAACGGCGAGCTGTTCTGGTGCCACGTCACGGGCCGCGCGCTCGATCGCGCCAAGCCGCTGGGCGAAGGCATCTGGACCTTCGAGGATCTTTCCTCGCACCGCCCCGTCACCGCGGCCCTGACGCCACGCGAACGCGACATCGCCGCGCAGCTGGTGGAAGGGAAAACCAGCAAGCAGATCGGCAAGCAGCTGGAGATCAGCCCGCGCACGGTGGAAATCTACCGCGCGCGCCTGATGAAGAAGTACGCCGCCAACACGTCGCTGGAGCTCGTGCAGCGGCTGATGGGGCACTGAGCGGGCCGCTCAGACCATGCCGTCGTCCGCGTTGATGACGGCGCCGTTGATGAAGTCAGACTGGTCGGACGCCAGCAGCAGAATCAGCCCATCCAGGTCTTCCGGCTTGCCAACGCGCTTGCGCGGCAGCATCTGCACGAGCTTCTGCCCGGCCTCGGTTTCCCAGTGGTGATGGTTGATCTCGGTATCGATATAGCCCGGGCAGATGGCGTTGGTGTTGATGCCGTAGCGGCCCCACTCCAGCGCCATGGCGCGGGTCATGTGGACCACGGCGGCCTTGCTCATGCAGTACACACCGATCTGCGACAGCACCTTCAGCCCCGCCACGGAGGCGATGTTGACGATGCGCGATTGCGGCAGCGGCGAGCCGTTCTTCTCCGCTCCCTTGGCCCGCGCGATCATGCGCTTGGCCGTTTCCTGCGCCACGAAGAAGGCGCCGCGCGTGTTGGTGTCGAAGATGAAATCGAAATCGTCGGGCGTCACGTCCACCATCCGCTGCGTGGTCGAAACGCCCGAATTGTTGACGAGGATGTCGATCGTGCCGGCTTCGGTCTCGGCGTGTGCAATGGCCGCGCGGATACTGTCCGGATCCGTCACGTCCAGGCGGACGACGTGGGCGCTGCCGCCCTTGGATTCGATGTCGGCGCGCAGCTCCTTCAACCGCTCCACGCGGCGCGACGCCAGCACGACCTTGGCGCCGGCTGCGGCTAGCGTGTGCGCAAAGCGCGCTCCCAGGCCACTCGACGCGCCGGTGATCAGCGCAACCTTGCCTTCCAGATTGATCGACAAACCCATGATGCGTGATCCCCGTCTGTTGGTTTGCATGCGCCGGACCTGATGAATCGGCGGGCCGGCAATGTGATTTGCGCGCAGCTTAGCAAAAATCGAACGATCGTTCAGAAATTTCTCTTGCCGCATCCGGGCGCCTCCCGGACAATGCGGAAAATTCTAATGCAGCAATCCGTCATACCAATAAGCAAACGCCCCTAACTGTCCCCAAGCAGCGAAGAGACACCTATGAACCAGCAGCAGCTCCTCGAACAATACGGCCCGCGAGAGTCCATGGAGTATGACGTCGTGATCGTCGGCGGCGGCCCTGCCGGCCTGGCGACCGCGATCCGCATCAAGCAACTGGCCGCCGGGACGGGCAAGGATGTGTCCGTCGTCGTGCTGGAAAAGGGTTCGGAGCCGGGTGCCCACATCCTGTCGGGCGCCGTGATGGACCCACGTGCCATCACCGAACTGCTGCCCAACTGGAAAGCCGATGGCGCCCCGCTGAACCAGCCGGTCACGGGCGACGACGTGCTCTTCCTGAGCGAAACCGACGCCAAGCGTACGCCCGATTGGCTCGTGCCGCGCAACTTCCACAACGATGGCTGCTACGTGATCTCGCTGTCGAACGTGGTCAAGTGGATGGCAACGCAGGCCGAGGCGCTCGGCGTGGAGATCTTCCCCGGCTTTGCCGCCGCTGAAGTCCTGTACGACGACAACGGCGCCGTGCGCGGCGTCGCCACCGGCAACATGGGCATCGGCAAAGACGGCGAGCCGACCGAGAACTTCCAGCTGGGCATGGAGCTGCTCGGCAAGTACACGATCTTCGCCGAGGGCGCGCGCGGTCACCTGGGCCGCCAGCTGCTGGAGAAATTCAAGCTCAACGCCGGCAAAGACCCGCAGACCTTCGCCATCGGCATCAAGGAGCTCTGGGAAATCGACCCGGCCAAGGCCAAGCCCGGCCTCGTCGTCCACACCGCCGGCTGGCCGATCGAAGACGATACCTTCGGCGGCGGCTTCCTGTACCACCTGGAAGACAACAAGGTCACGCTGGGCTTCGTCATCGGCCTTGACTACAAGAACCCGTGGATGAGCCCGTTCGAAGAAATGCAGCGATGGAAGACCCATCCGGCCATCCGCGCGCACATCGAAGGTGGCAAGCGCATCGGGTACGGCGCTCGCGCCATCAACAACGGCACGCCGCAGGCTCTGCCCAAGACGGTATTCCCGGGCGGCGCGCTGGTTGGCTGCGACGCTGGTTACCTGAATGCCGCACGCATCAAGGGCAGCCACGCGGCCATCAAGAGCGGCATGCTCTGCGGCGACGCCGTATTCGAAGCCGTGACCGCCGGCCGTTCGGGCGATGAGCTGTCGGCCTACCCGGCCGCGTTCGAGAAGAGCTGGCTGAAGGAAGAACTCGACCAGTCGCGCAACTTCAAGCTGTGGTTCAAGAAGAGCCCGACGCTGGGCAAGATCATGACCGGCATCGAGCAATGGCTGCTGCCCAAGATCGGCGTCGCCAGCCCGCCGTGGACGCTGCACGGCACGAAGTCGGACAACCAGTCGCTCAAGCCTGCCTCGGAGTGCGAGAAGATCGTGTATCCGAAACCGGACGGCAAGATCACGTTCGACCGCCTGTCGTCGGTGTTCATCTCCAACACCAACCACGAAGAGAACCAGCCCGCGCACCTGACGCTGAAGGACCCGACCGTTCCGACGCGCATCAACCTGCCGGAGTTTGCAGGCCCCGAGCAACGCTACTGCCCGGCTGGCGTGTACGAGTTCGTCAAGAACGACGAAGGCGTGGAGCGCCTGCAGATCAACGCGCAGAACTGCGTGCACTGCAAGACCTGCGACATCAAGGACCCGACGCAGAATATCGTGTGGGTGACGCCGGAAGGCGGTGGCGGCCCGAACTACGTCGGGATGTAAAGAAGGACGCACCAACAAAAAAGACGGCTTCAAGCCGTCTTTTTTGTTGCCCGCGCGGAACGGTTCAAGGCGCCTTCGCGGCAATGGCCGGCGTCTGGACCGACACATCGCCGCATTGCGCGCGATGGCGCAGCGCGTGGTCGATGAGCACCAGCGCCAGCAGCGCTTCGGCGATCGGCGTGGCGCGGATGCCGACGCACGGATCATGGCGGCCGAAGGTCTCGACCACGGCGGGATCGCCTGCCTTGTCGATCGAGCGACGCGGCGTGCGGATGCTCGACGTCGGCTTGATCGCAAGCGATACCGAAATGTCCTGCCCCGTCGAAATCCCGCCGAGGATGCCGCCGGCGTTGTTGCCGACGAAACCGTCCGGCGTCAGCTCGTCACCGTGCTCCGAACCGCGCTGCGCCACGGCATGGAAACCTGCCCCGATCTCGACGCCCTTCACGGCGTTCAGGCCCATCATGGCGTGCGCGATGTCGGCGTCCAGGCGATCGAACAGCGGCTCGCCCCAGCCGACCGGCACGCCGGTCGCCACAACCTCAATGCGCGCGCCGACGGAATCGCCGTCCTTGCGCAGCGCATCCATGTACGTTTCGAGCTCCGGGATGATGTCGGCGTTCGGTGCGAAGAACGGGTTGTTCGGCACCTCGTTCCAGTCGACGAACGGGATCTGGATATCGCCCAGCTGCGACATGAAGCCGTGGATTTCCACGCCAAACTTCTCGCGCATCCACTTCTTGGCCACCGCACCGGCGGCCACCACCGGGGCCGTCAGCCGTGCCGAAGACCGGCCGCCGCCGCGCGGATCGCGGATGCCGTACTTGTGCCAGTAGGTGTAGTCGGCGTGGCCTGGGCGGAAGGTCTCGGCGATGTTGCTGTAGTCCTTGCTGCGCTGGTCGGTGTTGCGGATCAGCAGGCAGATCGGCGTGCCGGTCGTCTTGCCTTCGTACACGCCGGACAGAATTTCGACCACGTCATCTTCCTTGCGCTGGGTGACGTGGCGCGACGTGCCGGGCTTGCGGCGGTCCAGGTCGGGCTGGATGTCTTCTGCGCTGAGCGCCATGCCGGGCGGGCAGCCGTCGATGACGGCGCCGATGGCAGGGCCATGCGACTCGCCGAAGGTAGTGACGGAAAACAGCAGGCCCAGGGTATTGCCAGACATGATCGTGCTCGGAAGAGCGCCGCGGTTGCCGCGGCGCGAAACATCGGAAAACGGATATTGTAAGCCGATCGATCAGCCGCCGATGCCCAGCAGCTCGACCTCGAAGTTCAGCGTGGCGTTGGGCGGAATCGTGCCGGGCACGCCGCGCTCGCCGTAGGCCGTGGCCGCCGGGCACGTCAGCTTGGCCTTGCCGCCCACCTGCATCTTTTGCACGCCTTCGGTCCAGCACGGGATCACGCGTTTCAGGGGAAACGAGATCGGCTGCCCGCGCTTGTAGGAGCTGTCGAACTCCTTGCCGTCGGTCAGCGTGCCTCGGTAGTGCACCTTGACCGTATCGCTGGCCTTGGGCGACGGGCCGGTGCCCTTGGTCAGCGTCTGGACGACCACGCCGGAGGGCAGCGTTTCACTCGACGCGGGCGCGGCAGCCTGCGCTGCAACGGAAGCCAGGGCCAGCGACGAAGCACACATGAGCAGGGAAAGGCGTTTCATGAGCAGATAACGAAAGAGATTGAGGGAGCCGGCAGTGTAGCGAATTGCGCCCCGGCTATCGCCGCTCGCCGCGCAATGCCAGCACGGCTTGCTGCAGGCCTTCCGGCGATACCGCCTGCGCCGGCACCGGTGCGCCAATGCACAGTTCCAGCTTATTGAGGATGCCGCGACGGAATGGGCGCGTCATCGCCGCCCCGCCCTTGCGCGAGAAAAAGCTGCCCCACAGGCCGCGAAGCGCCATGGGCACCACCGGCACCGGCGTGCGTTCCACAATGCGGCGCACGCCTTCCTTGAATGGGTTGATTTCGCCCGTGGCGGTGATCTTGCCCTCGGGGAAAATGCAGACGACCTCGCCTTCGGCCAGCGCTGCCGCAATGCTGTCGTACGCCCGCTGGAGCATCTGCGGATCTTCGTGCTGGGGCGCAATCGGAATCGCCTTGACGGTGCGGAAGAACCACGACAGCACCGGCACCTTGAAGATGCGATGGTCCATCACGAAACGCACGGGCCGGCGGACGAAGGCGCCCACCACCACTGCATCGACGAAACTCACGTGGTTGCACACCAGTAGACACGGCCCTTCATCGGGAATCCGCTCGGCGCCCTCCACCTTCACGCGGTAGACGGTATGGATCAGCAGCCACATCACGAAGCGGATCAGGAACTCCGGCACCAGCGTGTAGATGTAGATCGCCACCACGGCATTCAGGATGCCCGTGACGAGGAACAGCTGCGGAATCGTGAATCCGGCGCGTGTGAGCACCATCGCCAGCACTGCCGAAGCAATCATGAACAGCGCATTGAGGATGTTGTTGGCGGCGATGATGCGGGCGCGGTGCGTCGGCTCGCAGCGGCTCTGGATCAGCGCATACAACGGCACGCTGTAGAAGCCGCCGAACATCGCCAGGAGGAACAGGTCGGCCAGCACGCGCCAGTGGCGGTGGTCCTGCAGGAAGCCGGAAATGCCCGTCAGCACATCGTGCGCAACGAGGGCCTCGGCATGCGAGGCGAAATACAGGTCCACCGCAAACACCGTCATGCCGATGGAGCCGAACGGCACCAGGCCAATCTCGACCGTCCGCCCGGAGAGCTTTTCGCACAGCACCGAGCCCAGGCCGATGCCGACCGAGAACACCGCCAGCAGCAGCGTCACGACGTTCTGGTCGCCACCGAGCACATTGCGCGCAAACGCAAAGAACGATGTCAGGAAAGTCGCCCCGACAAACCACAGCCACGAGATGCCGAGCAGGCTCAGAAACACCGCACGCTGGTTGCTCGCCAGCCTGAGGTTGCGCCAGGTTTCGGAGACCGGGTTCCAGTTGATGCGCAGATCCGGCTGCGAGGCCGGCGACATCGGCACGCCGCGCGCGGTGAGCCAACCCGCCACGGCAATCACCATGCAGGCGATGCCCGTGAGCAGGGGGCCGACCAGCTCGCCGTGGCGCGTGTAGTTGGCGAGTTCACCGCCGCCGATGGTGCCGATGAGGATGGCGACGAAGGTGCCCATCTCGACCAGCCCGTTGCCGCCAACCAGTTCGGCCGATTGCAGATGCTGCGGCAGATACGCGTACTTGACCGGCCCGAACAGCGTCGAATGCACGCCCATCAGGAACGTGCACAGGTACAGCAGTTCGACGTGGCGCAGCGCAAAGCCCGCACACCCGATCGCCATGATGGCGATTTCCAGCGTCTTCACCAGGCGGATCAGCCGCGCCTTGTCCATGCGGTCGGCAATCTGCCCGCTGGTAGCCGACAGCAGCACGAAAGGCGCAATGAAGATGGCTGAAATGAGGAACGCCGCGGAAGCCGGGTCGGCGTTGCCGAACAAGGCGGCGTGGTAGGTCACCAGCGAGGAAAACGCGACCTTGAAGACGTTGTCGTTCATGGCACCCAGGAACTGGGTCCAGAAGAACGGTGCAAAACGACGCTGCTGCAGCAGTGAAAACTGGCTCGATTGGCTCATCGACAGACGATTCGGAGTTCAACAAAAAACCCGCTCGCAACGGCGGGCGGGTTTCAGCGGTGTGCAGTAAAAAGACGGCAGGTCAGTCTTCGTTGGCCTTCTCTTCGGGCCAGTCGCGAATGTACGCCTTGAGCATCCTGTTCTCGAAGCTCTGGTCTTCGAGCACGGCCTTGGCCACATCGTAGAACGAGATCACGCCCATGAGCGTGCGGCTGTCGAGCACCGGCAGGTAGCGCACATGGTGCTCCAGCATGATGCGACGCACTTCGTTGACTTCGGTTTCGGGGGTGCAGGTGACGGGATGGTCGTCCATCACCTTGCGGATGGTGGTGCCGTCGCCGACGGTACCGTTGTTCCTGGCGAGCACCTTGATGATTTCGCGGAAGGTCAGCATGCCGACCAGCTCGCCGTATTCCATGACCACGAGCGAGCCGATGTCTTTCTCGGCCATCGTCTGCACGGCCACCTGGAGTTTGGTTTCCGGTGCCACGGTGTAGAGCGTGTTGCCCTTCACGTGAAGGATGTCGCTGACTTTCATAGTGCGTCTCCCAGGGTATCGGGGTGCCGGTCTGCCGGGGGGGCGACCGCGCGCGGGTTGTGGTTATGGTTGTGTTTCGATCCTAGCCCAAACCGAAGCGCTTCGACAAGCATGCGGCGCAGAAAAAACCTGTCAAAAACCGCGCCCGCTCGGCGTTTGCCCGAGATGCACCGCAACAGGGAGCAGTGCTAGCATGCCCCGTCCAAACCTGCTTCCGCTCCCTTTCGGGGTGCCTCAATCCATGTCCAAAGCCCGCTTCGACACGCTGGCCCTGCACGCTGGTGCCGCGCCCGACCCGGCCACCGGCGCGCGCGCCACGCCCATCCACCTCAGCACGTCGTTCGTGTTCCGCGATAGCGAACACGCGGCGTCATTGTTCAATATGGAACGCGCGGGCCACGTCTACTCGCGCATCTCCAACCCGACCGTGGCCGTGTTCGAGGAGCGCATGGCGGCGCTCGAGAACGGCGTGGGCGCCATCGCCACCGCCTCGGGCCAGGCGGCCCTGCACCTGGCCATCGTCACGCTGATGGGTGCGGGTTCGCATATCGTGGCCTCGTCCGCGCTGTACGGCGGCTCGCACAACCTGCTGCATTACACGCTGCGCCGCTTCGGCATCGAGACGACCTTCGTCAAGCCTGGCGACATCGACGGCTGGCGCGCCGCCATCCGGCCGAACACGCGGCTGCTGTTTGGCGAGACGCTCGGCAACCCGAGGCTCGATGTGCTCGACATCCCGACCATTGCCTCCATTGCGCATGACGCGGGTGTGCCGCTGCTCGTCGATTCGACGTTCACCACGCCGTGGCTGCTGCAGCCCTTCGCACACGGAGCCGACCTCGTCTACCACTCGGCGACCAAGTTCCTCGGCGGCCATGGCACGACCATCGGCGGCGTGCTGGTGGATGGCGGGACCTTCGACTACGTTGCGGCCGGCAAGCATCCCGAACTGACCGAGCGGTACGCGGGCTTTCACGACATGGTCTTCGCCGAGGAAAGCACCGTCGCGCCTTTCCTGCTGCGCGCCCGCCGCGAGGGCCTGCGGGATTTCGGTGCCTGCATGAACCCGATGGCGGCCTGGCAGCTGCTCCAGGGCATTGAAACGCTGCCGTTGCGCATGGCCCGGCACGTGGAGAACACACGCCGCGTGGCCGCCTTCCTGGCGAGCCATCCGATGGTGGCGTCGGTCGCCTACCCGGAGCTCGAATCGCACCCCGACCATGCGCTCGCCAAGCGCCTGCTGCCGCGCGGCAGCGGCGCCGTCTTCAGCTTCGATCTCAAGGGAGACCGGCGTGCGGGCCAGCAGTTCATCGAATCGCTGGGCCTGTTCTCGCACCTGGCCAACGTGGGCGATGCGCGGTCGCTGGTGATTCATCCGGCGTCGACCACGCATTTCCGCATGGACGCAAATGCGTTGGCCGGGGCCGGCATCAGCGAGGGCACGATCCGGCTGTCGATCGGCCTGGAAGATGCCGACGACCTGATCGACGACCTCAAGCGCGGTCTCAAGGCCGCCGAGCGCGCGATGTCCGCCGCGCCCGGCAAGGCCGCGTCCACCACGACCGGAGCCCGCTGATGGAATTCACCGTACAAGGCCAGCGTGCCTACGCCTACACCGGCGGCAAGCCGTTCAACGCCGAACTGCCCTGCGTGGTGTTCGTGCATGGTGCGCAGAACGATCATTCCGTCTGGGGACTGCAGACGCGCTGGTTTGCGCACCACGGCTTCAGCGTGCTGGCGGTGGACCTGCCAGGCCACGGGCGTAGCACCGGCGCCCCGCTGCAGACGGTGGAGGCCATGGCCGACTGGGTAATGGCCGTCGTGCAGGCAGCCGGCGTCACGCAGCCCGTGATCGTGGTCGGGCACAGCATGGGCTCGCTGATTGCGCTGGAGTGCGCTGCGCGATACGCCGATCGCGTGCGCCGTATTGCGCTGGTGGCCACGGCATGGCCGATGAAGGTGTCGGATGCGCTGCTGGACGCGGCGCGCAACAACACCGCGAGCGCCATCGACATGGTGAATGCATGGTCGCATTCCAGCCTGGCCAACAAGCCGTCTGCGCCGGGGCCGGGTTTCTGGATGCATGGCGGCAGCCAGCGGCTGATGGAGCGCGTCGCCCGCGGCTCCGAGGCACCGGTCTTCTACACGGATTTCGCCGCCTGCAACGCTTATGCGCGTGGCGCGGAAGCCATGGCCGCAGTGAAGTGCCCTTCCCTCGTGATCGTCGGCGAAAAAGACCAGATGACGCCCGCGAAGGCCGGCCGCCAGGTCGCCGCGGGCCTGCCTGGGAGCCGCGTGGTAGGGCTGCCCGGCGGGCACGCGATCATGGGAGAATGCCCTGACGGCACACTCGACGCGCTGATCGCCTTTGCGCGCGAACGAGACGCCGTCGCCGCGTAGCCCCGTCACCCACAGGAGACGCACCATGGCCACCACCGACACCCACGGCTTCAGCAGCTTCGCCGAGTTCTACCCCTACTACCTCAGCGAACACCAGGACCGCACCTGCCGGCGCCTGCATTTCGCGGGGTCGACCGTGGCGCTGGTGTGCTTGGTGTTGCTGGTGTTGACCGGCAGCCTGTGGTGGCTGCTCGGCGCCGTCATCAGCGGCTACGGGTTCGCGTGGGTGGGCCACTTCGGCTTCGAGAAGAACCGCCCCGCCACCTTCCGGCACCCGCTCTACAGCCTCGTGGGCGACTGGGTGATGTACCGCGACATGTGGACGGGAAAAATCCCGTTCTGAACCGTCGGTTCAGGCGCTGAGCGCCGCAGCCGCAGGCTGGTCTGCCTCGACCGCTTGCGCCGCAGCCGCGACGCCATGTTCGCCAGCGGTGAAGACGCTCTGCAGGGTGGCATCGAGCGCCGGATTCCGCAGTTGAGCGACCAGCCACCCGGTGTCTCCGAGGTGGCGTGCCAGGGCCGTTCGAGGCAAGCGCGGCAGATTCAGCACCAGCTTTTCATACAGCGGCCGCAGCGTGGTCGTGTGCGCGTCGCACAGCAGGGCCCAGTGGGCATCGCCGCGATCCTGCTGCAGCTTGCCGATCAGGTGCAGCGCCTTGAGCTGGGTCAGCAGATCGGTCAGGTAGTCGGACTCGAGTTGCAGGCGACGGCCGATATCCCGCTCCGCCAGCGTGCGGGGGGCCTGCTCGCGGGCTCGATACAACAGCAGCAGGACGCCCAGCGCGTCGAAGAACTGACTGCCCGGAAACGTGCGCCGCTGCCAATAGCCCCGGCGGATGATCGGCAGCGTCGAGGCGATCGTGGCACCGAGCAGCGTGACGAGCCAGCTGACGTAGATCCAGGTCAGGAAGATCGGTAACGCCGCAAAGGCGCCATACACAGCTGTATACGTGGGGATGTGCGCAACGTAGGCCCCGAAGCCCCGCTTTGCAAACTCGAACGCGACGGCTGCAACTAGGCCTGCCGTCAAGGCATCGCGCCGCTCCACGTAGGTGTTCGGCACAAATACGTAGAGCATCGCAAACGCAATCGCCGACAGCAGAATCGGGATGACGCCGACGATCACGCCCAGCCCGAACGGCAGCTTGTTCACGTAACCCGCCGAAATCGATACCAGGTACGAACTGACCGACAGGCTCGCGCCGATCAGCACGGGCGCGAAGGTCATCAGTGCCCAGAACACCAGCACGCGCTGCGCCAGCGGCCGCCGTTGGCGCACGCGCCAGATGGCGTTGAGCGCGTTCTCCACCGTCAGCATCGTCAGGACCGACGTCACCACCAGACCGATCAGGCCCGCCGCCGTCAGCCCCTTGGCATTGGACGAGAACTGGTTCAGGTACATCAGGATCGGACGGCTGATGTTGCCCGGCACCAGGTTGCTGAACATATAGCCCTCGATGTCCGCGCGAAAGCTCTTGAACATCGGGAACGCCGTGAACAGCGCAAACGCCACCGTCAGAATCGGTACGAGCGACAGCACCGTCGTAAACGTCAGGCTGCCCGCCACCTGCGGCAGGCGGTCCTCGCCCGCGCGGCGCAGCGCATAACGCGCCAGCGCACGCAGCTTGGCGGCATTCCATTGACGAAGCGCTCGGGTGTCAAAAAGCATGAAAAATGAGGCGGGAGGCGGGAATAAGGGGCGCAACTATAATACCGCGACGCTCTCAACGCTTCGTCATGAAAGATATCCTGGTCCTGTATTACAGCCGTCACGGCAGCACGCGCGCATTGGCCGAAGCCATCGCGCAAGGCATTGAAAGCGTCGACGGCGCGCAGGCACGGGTACGTACCGTGCCGGCGGTCTCCGCCGTCTGCGAGGCCACGCACCCCGACGTGCCTGACGACGGCCCACCGTATGTGGACGTCCGCGACCTGGAGGAATGCGTTGGACTGGCACTGGGCTCGCCGACACGCTTCGGGAACATGGCCGCACCGCTGAAGTATTTCCTGGACGGCACCACACCGCAGTGGCTGGCGGGTGCACTGGCCGGCAAGCCGGCGTGCGTGTTCACCTCCACGGGCAGCATGCACGGCGGCCAGGAAACCACCCTGCTCTCGATGATGCTGCCGTTGCTGCACCATGGCATGGTGTTGCTCGGCTTGCCGTATCAGCACAGCGAACTGCTTTCCACCGAGGCCGGGGGAACGCCGTACGGCCCGTCTCACGTCGCGCATCGCGGCGACACCGCGCCGCTCACCGCGCACGAACGCACGCTGGCCACGGCCATGGGCCGCCGGCTTGCACAGACCGCCCTGAAGCTCGCCGCATGAGCACCGCCCACCCTGTCGCCGTCGAGTCTCCAGCCCTGGCACGGCTCAGCGCGGGCAGCCTCATCGCGCTGATCCTGCTGTGCGCTGCGTGGGAGTTGTGGCTCGCCCCCTTGCGGCCCGGCGGCTCGTGGCTCGCGCTCAAGGCGCTGCTGCTGGCGTGGCCGCTGGCCGGCGTGCTGCGCAGGAACCACTACACGATGCAGTGGGCGTCGATGTTCATCCTGCTGTTCTTTACGGAAGGCATCGTGCGCGCCACTTCCGACGTGGGGCTGTCGCGCGCCCTGGCCTGGGGCGAGGTGACGCTCAGCGTGGTCTTCTTCTGCGCGACGATCTTCTACCTGCGCCCCTTCAAGCGCGCCGCCAAGGCCCGCGCGCGCCAACAAACCTGATCGGCCATGACCCACGATGCGTTCCTGCAAGCCTGCGTTGATGCGATTGGCACCGCGCACGTCCTGACCGCGCCGCAAGACCAGGCGCCCTACCTGACGGACTGGCGCAAGCGTTTCACCGGCCGCGCGCGTGCGGTGCTGCGTCCTGCCAGCCCGGACGAAGTCGCGGCGCTCGTGCGACTGTGCGGCGAACACGGCGTGCCGATCGTTCCGCAAGGCGGCAACACAGGCCTGTGCGGCGGCGCCACGCCCGACATGGCCGGCAACGCCGTGGTGATCTCGTTACAGCGTCTGCAGCGTGTGCGTGCGGTCGACCCGGTCAACAACACCATCACCGTGGATGCCGGCTGCATCCTGGCCAACGTGCAGCAGGCCGCGGCCCATGCCGGGCGCCTGTTCCCGCTCAGCCTGGCTGCGGAAGGCAGCTGCACCATCGGCGGCAACCTGGCGACGAACGCCGGCGGCACCGCCGTCCTGCGCTACGGCAACGCCCGCGAGCTCTGCCTCGGCATCGAAGCCGTGCTGCCCAACGGCGAACTGTGGAATGGCCTGCGAGGCCTGCGCAAGGACAACACCGGCTACGACCTGCGCGACTTGCTGATCGGCGCGGAAGGCACGCTCGGCATCATCACCGGAGCGATGCTGAAGCTGTTTCCGCAACCGCGCGCCAAGGTGACGGCGCTGGCGGCGCTGCAATCGCCGCGTCAGGCGCTGGAGTTCCTGTCGCTGGCACAAGGCCATGCGGGCACGCTGCTGACGGGCTTCGAGCTGATGTCGGCGTTCTGCCTGGATCTGGTGCACAAGCACTACCCGCAGCTGCGCGTGCCGTTCCCGCAGCGGTATCCGCAATACGTGCTGCTGGAGCTGTCCGACCTCGAGAGCGAAGAGCACGCCCGCGCGCTATTCGAATCGCTCATGGAAGAAGCGCTCGCGCGCGGTGTGATCGACGACGCGGCGGTGGCCGAATCGGTCGCCCAGTCGCGCGACTTCTGGAACCTGCGCGAGCACATCCCGCTGGCCCAGGCCGAGGAAGGCAAGAACATCAAGCACGACATTGCCGTGCCGATCTCGCGCATTGCAGACTTCATCGACGTGACGGACCGTGCGTTGGCGCAGGCCTATCCGAACATCCGCATGGTGACGTTCGGACACCTCGGCGACGGCAACCTCCATTACAACGTGTCGCCGCCGGAAGGCCATGCGCACGACGCCTTCCTGGCTAACCAGGGCGGCATCAACCGCATCGTGCACGACAGCGTGCACGCGCACGGCGGCTCCATCTCTGCCGAACACGGCATCGGCCAGCTCAAGCGCGAGGACAACGCGCGCTACAAGAGCGCCGTCGAACTGGCCGCCATGCGCGCCATCAAGCAGGCGCTGGACCCGCGCGGCCTGATGAACCCCGGAAAGGTGCTGTAACGCGGCGCCCTCAGTTGAAGTGCCGCCAGACGGCGTTCACGACCGCCAGGGCGATCGTGGCGGCCAGCATCCACAGCAGCAGGCGCGGGACGCCGGTGGGCGGCAGGCGATGATCGGCGCCGCCGGAACGGCCGCCAATGCGGCCGCCCTGGGCCCTGCGGATATACGTGCTACGAGGCGCCCCCGCCGGGCGCCGTGCATGACGCGTGCTCATGTTGTTTCCTCCCTGCCCCAAGACCGTGGCTTCGCCGGCCCTGTTGCCGGCAAAACACAACAGCCCCATGGATCACTCCATGGCAGCCAAACAAGACTCCCCCTTGGTTTCCCGTCTGGTCATCGAAACCGCAAAGCATCCGCCACGCTCGTCGGCGTGCGTCGGCATGTCGTTCCGCGTCGTCGCACGGATTTCGAGTAGACGCGCAATGCTGGAGCACGACGCGATGGCACGAAATGTATCAAGAATCCCCCCCAAAAGGGGGGTACGCATTCCACCTATGACCGTTTGGATGATGCGTGGGAACGACATTTGCGGACCGGATTGGGGCAACCCTGCCATTCGCCTTGTTATGGAGCCGTCCATGCATCCCTCCCTGCCTCACCCGACCCGCCGCGCCCACATCACGCCACCGCAGCCGTCTGAGCAGCCGCCGCATCCGCCGCCGGAAATGCCGCCGCCCGACGAGCCCGCGCACGACCCTGTCCACGACCCCGAACCGAAGACCCCTCCGATCGAGCTGCCGCCGGGCGAAGTCCCTCCGGAAATTCCGCCCCAGCACTGACGCGCGGCGCCAACCCCATCTGTTAGAATCGCGGCCTCCCAGGCAAACCCAGACCGGAGGCCGCGCTGGCACGTCTGGGCAGCCCATGCAGATCTGCCCATAGCTCAGCTGGATAGAGCATCGGCCTTCTAAGCCGACGGTCGGGGGTTCGAATCCCTCTGGGCAGGCCAAGAAAATCAATGAGTTACACAGAAACTCGAGGCAACTCGATTTCGGGACTTTCGCCGTGTAACTGTGTTGTAAGCAAATTCACGAGAGTTCTGGGGACACCCCACCCGAGCCAGCAGAGCGGTGCTGCGCCTGGGCAATCCTGCACGGGCGCACCGGACATCGCGTCCAAGAACATTGTCGTGCCCCTCATTGTCCGAGCGGACCAGCTTTCGCTTGTTGATTGACCGGTACGAACGTCGACGGCGCTGGTTCACCTTCATGTACGGGTTGCAGCGGGGGAGCTGCAGTGACGAACGCGAGCAGGGCAATTTGGGCTTTTGTTAACTTTTAGACCGAACTCCAGCCGCTACGATGGCCGTGGCACCGGCTCCCGTTTCGCGAACATGCGCTCCGCATCTTCCACAAGGCCTTGCAAACGCGTCAGGATGGCGTCCCGGTCGCCCCCATTCAGCAACAGGGTCTCCAGCGCGTGTGAAGCCTCGGTCAACGACACTTCACCCACCACCGCAAAGCCGCCCTTGATGAAATGCAGAGACTTCGCGGCTCGGCCATAGTCCGAGGCCTCGATGGCCGCCCGCGCCTCGCTCACAGACGTTCGGAACGACGAGGTCAGCGCCGACCAGATTTCCTGCGATAGCGGCCTGATGCCTCTGCTCCCACCTTCGACTGGGGCTTGGGCCACTGCATGCTGCATGACAGCTGCCTTGCTTACCGCAATGCCGCTCAATGCTTGCGCAAGCGCCTCGATCGACAACGGCTTGACGAGCATGTCGTTCATGCCGGCCGCCTCGCATGCCAAACGCTCTTCGGCGCTCGCATGCGCGGTCACTGCCAGCACAGGCACGGTCGTCCCCTGATTCCGTAGCGTCCGGCACAGGGCAAACCCGTCCATCCCCGGCATGCTCAGATCGGTCAACACGACGTCGTACTGCGCGGCATTGAATCGCTCCAGTGCTTCGCCGCCGCTTGCTGCGAGTGTGACGTCATGCCCGAGCGTCTTCAGTTGGTCACGCAGCAGCAGACGGTTCACCGGATTGTCTTCTGCGACCAGCACACGCAGTGCTGCGTGAGGTTGGGTGTCGGCCTCCCCAGGCTGTTCTTCGAATGCCTGCATCTTTGGTGCAGACGTGCGCAACGCCTGTAGCAGGTTGCGCAGGCTATAGCTCGACACCACGGTTCGACCGCGCTCGGTCACAGGCTCACGCGGACCATCATCAAGCACATCTACAACGCGCTGGGCACGGCGGACCAACGCATCCTCATCGGCAAGAAGCCAACGCGCGTCGCTGTGATGAATCAGCAGCACGTCGCACTCGCCCGCAAGGTCGGTGGGGCGCGCGCTCACGCGCACGTTGGCACCTGAAGCCTGTAGATGCGGGACAAGCGCCTGCTTCCAGGTCTCGTCCTCACATAGAAACGATACGGACAGGCCTCTGAGCGGCTGCGTCGGGCTTTCGGATGCGGTAGGCGCATCCAGCACCAGCTCTACCGTGAATGTGGAGCCGCTCCCTGGCGCACTCTCTACCCTCACAGCCCCGCTCATCAGTTCTGCAAGCCGCCGGCATAAGGCCAGCCCCAGCCCGGTGCCGCCAAACTGGCGCGTAATGGACGTATCCGCCTGCACGAACGGCTGAAACAGTGCTTCCTGCTTGTCAGCCGAAATACCGATGCCGGTGTCCGTCACGCTGAAGGCGAGTCGAGCCTGCCCGCCTTGTTTGCGCGGCAACTGCACGCCAACCCTGACGGACCCAGCCTGCGTGAACTTGATGGCATTGCTCAGCAAGTTGTTGAGGATCTGTCGCAAGCGCGTTGGGTCGCCCACATAACGTTGTGCGACGGTAGGGTCGATCTGGTAATAGAGCGCAAGCCCCTTCGCTTCGGCAACCGGAAGAAAGACCGCGATCACGGATTCCACAACGTCCACCACGTCAAAAGCGATGGACTCCAGCTGCATCTGGCCAGCTTCGATTTTCGAGAAATCGAGAATATCGTCGATCAACGCAACCAGCGTATGGGACGACGCGGCCACCACATTCAGGCGGTCTCGCTCCACCCCCTGCAAGGCATGCGAGCGTTGAATGAGTTCGAGGTTGCCCAGAATCGCGTTCAGCGGCGTACGGATCTCGTGGCTCATCATCGCCAGGAACGAAGACTTTGCGCGGTTCGCAGCGTCTGCCGCCGCGCGGGCTTCTTCCAACGCACGCTGCGTCTGCTTGCGCGAGGTGATGTCGACAAAGCTGCAAAGCAACGCATCCTCGCCCTGATATTTGGTGGGCAGAAGATCGACGTGCAGTTCAGCCGGCCGGCCATCCGGTCCATCGACTTCGATGTCCTGACTGACGACGGCGGCGGCTTTGGCCTGCCCCGCGCCGTAGGCGTCAAGGAGCCGCCTGTGCAAAGGCTGCCCACCTGCCCGATACTGGCCGGCGACATCGTTCTGCAGCAGCGGGGCGCCGGAGTCGAGCGCCACCAGACTGAGTCCGACAGGCGCAGCACCAATGATGGTGCGGCTCAGGTTTTCGCTTTCGAACACCCGCAAGGACCGCCGGTACGCTGGCTGAAACACGCGGTAGTGAAACAGCAGGACAAAACTCCAGAGCACGGCCAGCACGATGAACAACGCCGCCGCATAGGCAAGCAGCGGCTCACGCAGCGCGTTCAGAATCGTTCGCCACGAATAGGTGTACACCAACACCCAGCCGGTTTCGGAGAGCGGCTCACTGATGGTGAAAATGCCGTCGTGATAACTGCTGTCCGGACGAACCAGCCCGCGCTCCCACATGCGGTCTTTCACAACCTTCGTCGTGAGGGCACGAGCGGCTTCCGTCGACGTGGCTTTGCTGCCGATGCCCTCCAGCAGCACGTCTCCCCCCTTGGACAGCAGCAGCATGTTGCCGTCATAAGGCGCCTGGGCAAGGCGGTCCGCCAGGACCTTCACCGGCAGGTCACTGACGAAGACGATGAAAGGTTTGCCCCCTTCAAACGCAGGCTGCACAAGCTTGAAAACGCTGTCTCCGGTAAACGGGTCGACGTGCGGCGCCACCCAGGTCACCTTGCGTGTTTCCAGCAGGCGGCGATCGACTTCAGGGTCGTTCAGATCGCCAACGTCCTTTGCAAGCAGGTGAATGAGTTCGGCAAGGGAATGCGCCTTGACGTCGCGCATCGGGTCGCCCGAGCGCGGCGGCGGCATGATCGTGATGAAGCGTTCGTCTGGAGAGTAGTAGTAGCCGGTCAACGGCCTGCCGCGCTGCCGAGCACTGGCGCTGGCGGTAAACGCCTGTTCCTCGCTGAACGCCAGGTAGTTGCTGTAGCTCTCTGGGCGCTTCTGCTCGATATCGCCCATCGATAGCTGCGCTTCCAGCTCAGGACTCGCCCTGAGGTAGGCACGGCCACCTTGCATCCTGAAGTCGCGTAGCAGTGCCTCTCGCGCCGGGCGGTGCTCGCTCCAGAGAAACTCGGCGTTGATCACACCGCGCTGCAGCGCTGCCTGCTTCGTCTCAACGTCGATCAGCAGCAGCGCTTTGTGCGTGAGAAAAATCTCTCGCCCGGCGGCAATGTAGTTTGAAACCTTCGCATAGGTCGCGAGCCCGGCGACTCCCACCATCACAAGTGACAGGACAACCGCGCCGCCGAACAACATGCCGCGCTGCATGAGGCCCAGTGCACCAAGCTCTTTGAAACGGGGTACCCGGCGATACCAAGGTTGCGTTTCAGTGGTCATGATCTGTAGGTGGTAGGGATGCCGAACCACTACTTTATTGAAATCGTGCGCGCTGTGCGCATCCAAGCCCGAAAGTTCGTACTTGTCCTACGTGCCGAAGCGATTTCGACTATGTCCTATTAGCGGAGCGCAACAAGGCGCGGAGAATGAACGTTCCCGCAACGTTGGACCGCTCATCATGGATGCCAAACTGGCTGCGCCGACACAGTCTCTCGCACCCATCTCATCGCAATCCGCACAAGCACTGCTGGCGTTTGCGCAGTTGCCCTGCGAACAGCGACGGCGTTTTATACTGCATCTCAACGCCTTCCTGTATGCCTCTCCGCATGGAAGGCGCGCGCTCATCGCGCAATGGGATGCAAAGGCCGTAGAGCCGACTTAGGTGCCATATCCCAACGCAAAACCAACGCACCACCGGGGATTTCCATGAACGAGCGTATTCGGCTGCTGCTTGCTGACGATCATCCTGCGATCATTCTCGGGGTGAAAGTCGCCGTCGAAAACGCGCATGGCATCGAGATTGTCGGCACCTCGCGGAGCTCTACCGAGATGGTCGCCTTTCTCGATACGCACGCGTGCGATGTGCTCGTAACGGATTACTCCATGCCGGGCGGGGCATACGGCGACGGCATCCCGCTGCTCTCGTTCGTCATGCGCCGGTATCCGGCCATGAAAGTGATCGTGCTGACCATGATGGACAACCCCGCCATTCTGTCGGCCATTGCCGCGGCCGGCGTGCATGGCGTTCTGAGCAAGTCGGACGATCTCTCGCACATCATTCCTGCCGTCCATGCGGCGATGCAGGGCCAGCCGTATTTCTCGCCCACCACACGTGCAGCCCTGGACGCTGCGAAACGCGTACAAGGCGACGGCGACCAAGCGCTCACCCGCAGGGAAAGCGAAGTCCTTCGCTTGTACGTCTCCGGTCTGTCCGTGAACGAGATCGCACAGCGCCTGCACCGGAGCAAACAGACCGTCAGCACGCAGAAGTCGACGGCCATGCGCAAGCTCGGCATCGAGCGCGATGTCGACCTGTTCCGGTACGCAATCGAGACCGGCCTGGTATCGGCAGCGACGCCGCAATCCCCTGAAGAGCAGGCCTGAGCGGCCCCCTCATCCCTCAGAGCCGCGGCAACTCGTACAAGTACGAAAAGCCTCGTCCCCGTTCAGGATGCGGGGCGTTTTAGTACTCGTCAGATAGTGTGCACTGCGTCAAAAAAATACAGTGAACCCGTCGGAACAACACACCTACGGAGTCACCATGAACAAGACGCATCGCACCATCTTCAACATCGCCACCGGCACGTGGGTGGCAGCATCCGAAACCGCAAAGAGCCGCACGAAGGCCGGCGGCCAACGCGCACTGGTCCGTCACGCAATCGCTCTCGCAGCCGTCACGCTGGCGCTGGGCGCGACGCAGGCATTCGCCTACGTTGCTGGCAACGGCGCGCAGCAAGGCAATGCCAACAACACGGTCATTGGCGATAACGCCGACGGCAGCGCCGCCGGTTGTAACAGCAGCTATCTGCCGGGCTCCGCATGCAGCACGATCATCGGCAACAGCGCATCCTCGACCGCTGGCGCGACAACGGCGATCGGTGACCATGCCAGTACGACTGGCGCAAACAGTGTCGCCATCGGTGCATATGCGACGGCAAGTAGCTGGTCGCAAGCCATCGGTGCCGGCGCCAAAGCAACCGGCGGCTGGGCAACTGCCATTGGCCAGAGCGCAGTAGCAAGCGCCACCAATGCGCTCTCGCTTGGCACCAACTCGTCTGCAACCGGCGACGCCAGCGTAGCGGTGGGCAGCGGCGCTAAGGCAACCGGTACCAATTCCTTCGCACTTGGTTACAGCGCCAACGCACAAGGCGTTGATTCGATGGCATTCGGCCGCAGCGTCACCGTTGCCGGTGACAAATCGGTTGCCCTGGGCTCGGCAGCCAAGACCACTGGTGACAACGCCATGGCGCTGGGTGCCAACACGTCGGCCGTTGCGGGCAGCGTGGCACTGGGCCAGGCGAGCATCGCCGATCGTGCCAACACGGTGTCCGTCGGCTCCAGCACGGCTCAGCGCCAGATCACCAACGTTGCCGCAGGTACGGCTGACACCGATGCCGTGAACGTGGCGCAGTTGAACGCCGTCAACGCAACGGTGACGCAGCACACGACGGCAATCCAAAACCTGACGGACCGCAGCCGCTTCATCTCCGCCTTCGAGAACACGGGCGCAGCCGCCGCCACGCCGGCAGGGCCGAACTCGCTCGCAGTGGGGCAAGCTGCTTACGCCAGCGGCAACTCAGCCAACGCGTTCGGCTCGAACGCCCGCGCGGCTGCCAACGGCGCCACTGCGGTCGGCAGCGGTTCAACGGCCGGCGGCAACAATGCGACCGCGATCGGCTACGCGTCCAACGCATCAGGTGGCAACTCGTTCGCCATGGGCACGAACTCCAGCGCAGCCGCGCAGGGTGCGGTTGCCATTGGCGGAGCCGCTAATGTCAATGCCAGCGCCGCAAACTCGAGCGCCATTGGCTACCGTGCCACTGTCGCCGCCAACGTAACCGACGCAGTTGCGCTGGGCTCGAACAGCACGAACACGCGCAGCAACACCATCTCGGTGGGCTCCGACACTAATCAGCGTCAGATCACGAATCTCGCTGCTGGCACGGCCGACACCGATGCAGTCAACGTCCGCCAACTGAACGACACTGCCACGCAGCTTGGCAACCAGATTACGAACGTCAGCAACAACGTGACGCAGCTGGGCGACCAGATCTCTTCCGGGCAGATCGGCCTGGTGCAACAAGCCACAGCCGGCGCAGACCTGACGGTGGGTGCCGCCACCGACGGCGTGCGCGTCAACTTTGCCGACAAGAACGGCAATACCCGCACGCTGGCCAACATCAGCAGCGGCGTGGCCGATACCGACGCGGTGAACGTGCAGCAACTGCGAACGGAAATCGCCAAGTCGAGCGCGACGGATACGGCCTATTTCCAGGCAGACGGCTGGAGCAACAAGGGCGACAAAGCCCAGGTCGCCGCCGGGTCCTACGGCGTGGCGATCGGCTCGAACGCGAGCGCCACCGGCGAAAACTCGGTAGCCCTGGGGGCCAACTCGGTGGCCGACCGCGACAACGTGGTCTCCGTCGGCTGGGGCATGGGCGGCAATGGCACCCGCCAGATCGTCAACGTGGCCAACGGTAACCAAGCGACCGACGCGGTCAACGTTCAACAGCTCACGCCCGTCATCGCGAGCCTGGGTGGCGGTGCAAAGATTGACGCCAACACCGGTGTGGTGTCGGGCCCGACCTACAACGTGCAGGGCGAAACGCAGCACGATGTCGGCACGGCACTCGACGCCATCGACGGCGGCCTGAAGACGGCACAGAGCAACATCGTGAACCTGGACGGTCGCGTCACCAACAACGAAACCAACATCCTCAACCTGCAGCAGCAGCTTGGGCAGGGTTCGATCGGCCTGGTGCAGCAGGATGCGGCCACGCGCAACATCACCGTGGCTGGCGGCACCGACGGCACCGTGGTCGACTTCACGGGCACCGCAGGCGCACGCCGTCTGACCGGCGTGGCCGAAGGCAGCGCGGATACCGATGCAGTGAACGTGAGCCAGCTCAAGAAGACGGGCCTGATCGACAACAACGGCAATACGCTTGCAGCGGTGACCTACGACCTGCATGCCGACGGTACGGCCAACTACAACAGCGTGACGCTCGGCGGCACGCAGGCAAGCGGCCCCGTGCAGTTGCACAACGTGGCCGACGGTGCGGCCGACACCGACGCCGTGAACCTGCGACAGCTCAAGCAAGCCGGCCTGATCGACCAGAACGGCACCGCGTTGGACGCCGTCACGTACGACGCCGGCTCCAACCGCACCTCTGTGACGTTCGGCTCTGCCGGTACGCCAGTGCTGCTGTCCAATGTGCGCGCCGGCATGGCCGACACGGACGCTGCGAACGTGGGGCAACTGCGCGGCCTGGCAGGTTCGCTGGGCGGCGGTGCGGGCTTCGCACCGGACGGCTCGTTCGTCGCACCGACCTACACGCTCAACAACACGACGTACAACACCGTCGGCGATGCACTGAATGGGCTGGCGGTATCGATCGGCCAGACCGGCGATCGTGTGACGACCATCGAGAAGGTGATTTCCACCGGCGCATCCAACGCGCACGTGGCGACGACGGGCGACCAAGCCAACACGGCAAGCGCCACCGGCAACACCGCGGTCGCCATCGGCGCGGGTGCGTCTGCCAAGCACGACAACAGCGTGGCACTTGGCGCGGGTTCGACCACCGACCGCGACAACACGGTGTCGGTCGGCTCGGTCGGCAGCGAGCGTGTCGTGGCGAATGTGGCAGATGCCGTCATGAGCACCGATGCCGTGAACAAGCGCAGCATGGACGCGGCCGTGTCGGGCGCCAACAGCTACACCGACCAGAAGGTCGGCATGGTGCAGCAGGCGCTGGGCGATGTGTCGCGCAAGGCTTACTCCGGCATTGCAGGCGCCACGGCGCTCACGATGATTCCGGACGTGGATGCTGGCAAGACGATTGCCGTGGGCGTGGGGGTGGCGACGTACGAGGGCTATACCGCATCGGCCATCGGCGTGAGCACCCGCCTGAGCGATCGCATCAAGGCCAAGTTCGGCGCCAGCATCAGCGGCTCGGGCAGCACCTACGGCGCTGGCGTCTCGTACCAGTGGTAAGCCAGGCTGCCGCGCTGCTCAGGCCAGCCTGAACAGCGATCGGTCTGCGCCACGAGGCGGCGGTGTTCTACCGCCGCCTTTTTTCCGCATTCCGCCGCAACATCCCCATTCCAATGAACGCACGAATCCGAGTTGTGCTCGCGGACGACCATCCTGTCGTTGTCGCGGGCGTCACCGCCATCATTGAAGAATCCGGCGACATGGAGATCGTCGGCACAGCGTGCAACTCCAGCGAAATGGTTGCGCTGCTGGATCGCTATCCGTGCGACGTCCTCCTGACCGACTACGCCATGCCGGGCGGCGACTACGGCGACGGCATTCCGTTGATGGGCTTTCTGCTGGGCCGCTATCCGCTGCTCCGCATCGTTGTGCTGACCATGCTCGACAACGGCGCCATCCTCCCGAGACTCGCGGCAACAGGCATCCACGGCCTCGTCAGCAAGGCCGACGAGCTGTCGCATATCCCGCTGGCCATACGCAGCGTCGAGCGCGGGCGGACCTACCTGTCACCGCTCATGCAGGCAACGCTTGATGGATCACGCGGTGTCGGCGGAAAGGCACGCCCAGCCCTCACTGTGCGTGAAGAACAGGTCATCCGTCTGTTCGTGTCGGGCCTATCCGTCGGCCAGATTGCGCAACGCCTGGAACGCGGCAAGCAGACCATCAGCGCACAGAAGGTCTCTGCCATGCGCAAGCTGGGTATCGACCGTGAGGCGGACCTTTATCGCTACGCCCTCGAACTCGGTTGGGAGACGACTGCGGAGTACCGCGTTGCCAATCGTCCAGTCATGCCAACAGACCACTGACCTGCCGGGTTGCTACGACGAGACATCGCGACGCATTTCGTACTGGACTGATGTTCCTGCCCGACTGCATTTCCAATAATCAACCTGCGTGCACATCCCGTGCAGGCCCTGACAAACATCAACAAGTCTCCACTCCTATGAAACAAGCATTTGCAGCCGCCGTTATCGCAGCACTCTCCGCCTCCGCATTTGCTGCTGGCAACGGCAACCCGGGCACCATCACCTTCAACGGCGAAATCGTCGCCGGCGCCTGCGGCATCAGCGGTGACACGCTCGACCAAACCGTCTCGCTGGGTCAAGTGCCGGCCAACCTGTTCAGCAAGCTCGGCGACCGCTCGCAGGCGACGCCCTTCAACATCCAGTTGACGGACTGCGACACCAGCACGGCCAAGAACGCGTACTTCACGTTCACGGGCACGGCCGACACCGTCACCCCGGGCCTGTTCGCAACCACGGGCAGCGCTGCCAACGTCGGCGTACGCCTGCAGACCGCCTCGGGTGAATACCTGGACAACGGCGCCGAGCAAAAGGCACCGGTCGTTCTGTCCAACGGCAACAACACGGTGCAGTTCGCGGCGATGTACGAGTCGACCGCAGCCACCGTCACCCCCGGCCTGGCCAACTCGGTCGCCAACTTCACGGTGCGCTACCAGTAAAGCGATCTTTTCAGCCTGAGCGGCAGAGGGGGCGCAAGCCCCCTTTTTCTTGCCCACTCCTTGCTCGCCGGAGAAACCGCCGGCCCATTCAGACGTGAACTTCAAGCAACGGATCCTCTGCGCCAGCATTGCGGCCATCTGGTTGGCTGCAGACGCCGGCGCCACTGAATTCAATACCTCGTTCCTCAGCATCGACGGCGCGAGCGATGTGGATCTGACGCAATTCGCGCGCGCCGATTACACGCCGCCCGGCGCCTATCTGCTCGACGTTGTCTTCAATGGGCAGTTGCTTTCCCGAGAGCAGATTGAATTCGTGGCGGCACCGGGCGACAACACGCGGGCATGCCTGCCATCAGCCCTGGTCGCCCAGTTCGATCTGAAGCCCGGGGTATCAAAGTCGCTGAACATCACCCAGGATGGCAAGTGCGTTGACCTCACCAGCATCGACGGCGCCGTCGTCCGGCATGACAAGGCATCGGGCCGCTTGCTGATTTCAGTCCCGCAGGCCGCACTCGAATATGCGGATGCGAATTACGTCCCGCCGCAACGCTGGAGCGATGGCATCCCCGGAGCGATGCTCGACTACCGGCTCATCGGCACCACCCAGCAGAGTCAGTCCGGACACACGACCACGCTACAAGGCTACGGCACGGTTGGCGCAAACGCCGGGGCATGGCGCGTTCGAGGCGACTACCAGGCTCAGCTGGCTTCCGGCGCGGCGTCCGATTTTGGTGGATCGTCCAGTACATTCCAGTTCAACCGGCTGTATGCATATCGGGCGCTCCCGACGATCCGCTCGACGGTATCGCTCGGGCAGACCTACCTGAACTCCGACATCTTCGACACCTTTGCACTGACCGGCGCAGCCGTGCAGAGCGACGACCGCATGCTGCCGCCGGGCATGCGGGGCTACGCAGCACCCATTACCGGCGTTGCGCGCACCTATGCCACGGTGACGGTCTCGCAGCAGGGCCGCGTGCTGTATGCGACGCGGGTACCGCCCGGCGCGTTTTCGCTGCAGGATTTTTCGGCAAATGTGCAAGGCACGCTGGATGTGACCGTGCAGGAAGAAGATGGCACGGAGCAGCGCTTTACCGTCACCACCGCCGCAGTGCCCTTCCTCGCGCGCGAGGGTGAGCTGCGCTACAAGGCCGCAACGGGCACGCCGCGGCTCTTTGGCGGCAACGGCATCACGCCGGTCTTCGGATTTGCTGAAGTGGCGTACGGGCTGCCGCATGAAGTGACGCTGTACGGCGGCGGCATCGGCGCGTCCGGATACGGCTCCATTGCTTTGGGCGCCGGCAAGAATCTCGGCAAACTGGGCGCCGTCTCTGCCGACGTAACCTACGCGCGCGCGCACCTGTGGTGGAGCGGCGAGACGCAGACCGGACGCTCCTATCGATTCAACTACGCCAAGCACTTCGACACCCTGGATTCGGATCTGCGCTTCTTCGGCTATCGATTCTCGGACCGTACCTACACGAGCTTTCCCCAGTTCTTCGGAGATCCGACGGTGGCCGGGTTGGCCGGCAGCCGTCAACGCGTTTCGGTTTCATTGGCCAAGCGCCTCGGCATGCTTTCGACCTTCCTGACATACGACCGGACCAGCTATTGGGATCGGACGCCGGACGACCGCATCGGATTGACGCTTGCCAGAACGGTCTCACTCGGCAGTCTGCACAACGTATCGCTGAATTTTTCTGCGTACCACACACGCGGTTTTGCGGGCGGAAGCAACCAGGTGTTCCTCGCGATGACGATCCCGCTTGGGAACCGGCAGGTGGCGTCGTCCAGCGTCACGACGTCCGGCGCCGGCGGCCTGAACTTCAGTACGGGCTACTCGGGCAGCGACGACCAGGGGCTGAGCTATGCCGCATACACGGGCGCCACGAATGGGCGCGCATCACTGGCCGCAAACCTGCGCAAGCAGACCAGCACCATGCAGGTCAACGCGCAGGCATCCGCCACGGGCGATACCTATCGCGCGGCATCGCTCGAACTCGATGGCTCGCTGGTGGCCACCCGGTATGGCGTCGCCGCGCATGCCATGGGGATGAACGGCGACACCCGTCTGCTCGTCTCCGCAGACGGCGTACCCGGCGTGGCCTTTGCCGGCACGCAGGCGCGGACAGACTCGCGCGGCTATGCCGTGATCGGCTCCGTCGCGCCATTCAACATCTACGACGCGCGCATCAACACGCAGCGCACGTCGCTGGAGACCACGGTGAACAACCCAGTCCAGCGCGTCGTCCTGACGGATGGCGCCATCGGCTTCCTGCGCTTCGACACCACGCACGGAAGCAACGTACTTGTCGCGCTCACCGACGCGGCGGGCAAGGCCGTTCCTTTCGGCGCTTCTGTCGTGGACGTGGGAACCGGCAAGGAGCTGGGCATCGTTGGCGAACATGGTGTCGTTTATCTGGCCGGCGTGCGCCCCGGCACCGTGCTTTCTGTCAGGCAGTCGGACAAGCGCCTGTGCGATGTGGCCGACGTGCCTGCCGCACTCACGCTCACCCCTGATCCCATTGCCCTGCCCTGCACGGCGGGCGCCGATATTTCTGAGAGGAAACCTTCATGATCCGATCCGCTTTCGCCCCCATCTCGTACTTCGCAGGCCTGAGCATCCTGATGCAGCTTTGCTCACCGGTGCACGCGGCGGTCGTTCCGGACCGCACACGCATCATCTACAACGCCGAGTCGCAATCGGAAAGCCTGACCGTCGCCAACAAGAGCGAGAAGTATCCCTACGTGGTCCAGTCGTGGATCGAGGACGCTGCAGGCAAGCGCATCACCTCGCCTTTCATGGTGCTGCCTCCGCTGCAGCGCATTGAACCGAACGAGCGCAACATCCTCCGCATCGTGAAGCTGCCCGGCGATATGCTGCCGACGGACCGGGAATCGGTCTTCTATCTGAACGTGAGGGAGATTCCGCCCAAGACGGACGCGCAGAATGCGATCCAGATCGCACTGCACTCGAAGATCAAACTGTTCTACCGGCCCAAGGGCGTGCAACCCAAGCCCGAAGACGATCCGTCTCTCCCGATGACGCTGCGGCTCGACGCATCACGCCATAAGTTGGTGCTCGACAACCCGACGCCTCTTCACATCACGGTGGTGGAGCTTGCTGCGGGTGAGGAGAAAAAGACGCTGAAGTTCGATGCGGTCATGGTCGCGCCCAAGGCCACCGCTGAAGCTGATTTCTCCGGCGCGCTGCCGGCCACGCTGTACGTCTCTCATATGAACGACTGGGGTGGACAGAACGCCGTCAAGTACACCTGCGACGGCGCAACGTGCCGGAGCGCGCAGCCATGACGACGTCTGCTCAACGGTTCGTGGCGAAGCTCGCTTTCCAAGCCATGCTTGCACTGGCTTGTGTGCTCGGATCGCAATCGGCGATGGCCATGCGCTGCGTCGCTTCCGGTGGTGCCGACAAGTTTGTCGAGCCGATCGGCTCCGTGCAAACGTATCCTGTCAACGCGCCAGACGGCTACATCATCTGGATATCGCCCACGCGCACGACGACCGGCTACTGCTACAAGGATCTGCGTGCCGGCGTGTCGTGGGAGGACCCCGTCTTCTTCTACGCCAATCCCGCCAACATGGACCCCGCTGCCTGGGGCCTGGAGATCGGTATCCGCTACAAGGGCGTCGACCACTTCGGAGCCAGCAACCAAGTGGGCACCGGCGTGCCGACGGGCGACATCGTGCCCGTGTGTACGACCGCGGATTTCGATGCAGGCCTGTGCCCCAAGGTGCCGGTCAGCATCACGTATCAAGTCGTCGTCAGAAAGCGCGGCACGTGGACGGGCGTGCCGCAGGACACCTATCCCGTATTCCAGTTCGACGGCGCACGGGGCTTGAACTGCTGCAATACGAGCTTTCAATACATCCTGAGCGGGCTGGAGAACCTGAAGCCGACGCCGTGCATTGTCGATGTCACGGTCACACCGGAGCCCGGCATCGTCGACTTCGGACAGGTTCAAGCCACACCGACAGGCTTTTCGCCCACGGCTCCGACCCGGCCGTTCAGCCTCGCGCTGACCAAGCAGCAGTGCACAACCTCGGTCAAGATCAATGGCTATTTCCAGACATCGAACCCGCTGCAAGATGGGCTCGTGCTGCCATCGGCTGACAGCCACTTCGGCATCAGCATCCAGGACCGGACCGGCAAGATGCTTCCGATCGGCGAGCCGTTTTCGCTGGCCACGTTTTCGCCATCGGACACCTACATCGATGTGCCGATGACGGCAACGCTCAAGCCGCTGGGCGCCCCGAAGATCGGGCCGTTCACGGCCGTGGTCACCGTTCAGATTCTGTACGACTAGCGAGAGTCGACAAGCAGTGAAAACAATGCACACCTACGCAGAACACGGCCCGGCGGGCTCCGCACGGGATCGTATCCGTCCAATTGCGATGCACGGAATGGCGCCCTCTTTCTGGTCGCGTCCGATCGTCATTCGAGGTCAAAGATGAATCAGGCATGGGCTGTTCGGACGCTCGTCGTCGGGACTGATCGCTGGTGGCTCGATCGCGTGATAGCGGCGCTGCGCGAAGGCGGCTACAGCACAACGCACGTCAATGACCCGACAGGCGCACACGCGGCCGTCATCACTGCGAAGGCCGACGTTGTCCTTTTGTCGCTCGGCGCAATCGATGAAGAAGCACTTCGCGACCTGCGTTCTCTGCGTTCCAATGCGCACACCGCCCGGCTGCCGGTAATCGCGGCGGTGCGCGATGCCACACCCGCAGCACGTATCTCAGCCTTCGATGCGGGTGCCGATGAGGTCTGGAGCGGACAGTGCCACGCGGGAGAGCTGCACGCCCGCATCCGTGCGCTTCTACGGCGCAGCGGCTGGGTTGCAACGGAGCTGGAAAGCCGAATGCACAGTCTCCAACTGCACGCGATGTCGCATTCCGTGACTGCACAAACCGAACTCGGCCCCCGAAGGATTGTGCTCAGCCCCATTGCCTTCCGGCTGCTGCGCTTTCTCGTAGCCAACCCGCGGCGCGTGCACTCACGAGAAGAACTGTTGGCGCAGGTCTGGGGCAACTGCCTCTGCATCGGAAAACGTACGGTGGATGTGCACATACGCAAGCTGCGCATGGCGCTCGAAGGCACCCACTCCGAGGGGTGGGTGCAGACCGTGCGATCCGGCGGATATCGATTCTCTCCGGCTGAGGACCTCGAACCCACCGATGGCGCGACATTCGAATACACCGGCAGAGAAGGCGAGGCGCTGACTCTGGGTCGGTAACTCGGCATGCCGACATCGACACCGTCGACATCATCGCCAACGGCTAGCGGCTTCCGGATAGCACGCCCGATTCACATCAGGAATTTCTATGCACATCGCGCTCGTCCATTCCGCATCGAACGACGGAGATTGGGTGGAAAGCACCTTGAGGCACCTCGGCCACGAGGTTGTTCGCTTGACAACGCTGGAAGCGCTTGTCAGCACCCTTCATCAGGCTTCGTACGATCTTGTTGTCTTGCATGACGCCGCAGATCATGCGGACATTCTTGAAGCGCTGGCGTTCCTGCGCTCACGCGCTCTCCAGACTGTCCCGGCTCTGATCTACGGCAGCAAACCAGACCAGCTTGCCATCGCCCGCCTGCTTGACGGTGGGGCGGACGACTATGTGGAAATGCCAACCGGAGCCCTGGCTTTCTCGGCCCGCGTCACGGCGCTATTGCGACGCGTGTACCCCGCCAGAATGCACCAGGCCAGCTTTACCGTGGGCGCGTTCAACGTCGCGCCCTCACGACGCATGGTTCGGGTGCACGGTGTTCCTGCCGACCTGACCGAGATAGAAACCCGCCTTGCGCTGCTGCTGTTTACCAACATCGATCGCACCCTGTCACGCAGCCAGATCTTTGCGTTGGCCTGGGGGCGCACTGCTCCACTGATGACGCGGACCATCGACACCCATGTATCGCGGCTGCGGACCAAACTCGGGCTGTATGAAGACAATGGCGTAGTCCTGCGCGGGGTCTACAACGTCGGCTATCGGCTTGAGCGCCATTTGGTCCAGAGCGGCGAGGAATTTGTACCGGCACTGCCTTACGCCCTCCGTGCGTAGCGTTTCTGGCGCTCCGGGGCGATTGCTTTGAAGCCTGTGTTGCGAAGCCGGGTCTAACCCCGCACACGAGCCTCTGACGCCGGAACATGCCCCTCCAACATCCGGCATCGACCTTCAGCGGGTGGAAGACGCACCTCAAACATTCGCCTTCCGCTCTTCAAGCTCGACATGTTCGACCTCCGACAGCCGCCTTCGAGCCCCAGACGGTGGCGCTTCAGCCTCAACAGGTCAACGTCGAGTCTTTGACGGCGAAGCTCGGCCCTCGAAGCTCCGATGGGTCGGATGTTTTTGGGCCGCGTTCGGGCCTCTGAGGGCCGCGCGCCACTGTTCGACGGTTGCGCGCCGATGTTGGACGGTCAACATCGGACGTTTGACATCGGCATACGCAATCAACACCGTGACACTCGGCGCTCTGCGAGAGGACGACGTGGGGCGACGGGGCCGGGTTGGCCGCTGCCGGTCCGGCGCATTCCCGCGTCGAGCCGGAATGCCAACCGGCAAGGTGGGCGCCCGACGCATGCCTGCATTCCCGCTACCTCCGGGTCAGCCGTGGAAGGCGTATGGCTCCCGTGCCGCATGCCTTTTGCGCCCTTCCCCCGTTTTAGAACCGATACCCCACCGACAGAAAGCTCGCCAACGGGTTGATCCGCACCTTCGTCGTCGTTGTCACGGTGCCCACGGGCGCTTGCGTCGTCAGCGTGGTCTTGGTGGATAGCCACATATACGACACCGATGCGCCGATCGACCAATGTGCGTCGAGGTTGTACGTCAACCCGGCATTGACGAGGGGCGCGAACGACTTGCTCAGCGATGCCGTGGTCGGGCCGACCAGCATGGAGCCCGTGGTGGGCGAGGCCAGTATCTGCCCCGTTGCCAGCGGCCGGCTCAACTCGATATCCCGATACCACACATAGGCCAGCCCCGCGCCAAGATACGGCCTCAGGCGCGCATCCGGGTCACCAAAGTGGTATTGCAGTTGCACGGCCGGGCTCCACGCCCGTGCGGTGCCCATTTCGCCGACCGCCGCCAGCGATCCGGTGCCGCGCAGGTGCAGCTTGGGCGGAACGCCGAACACCGTTTCCAACGCTACATGGTCAGTGACGAAATACCGCGTGGTGAGCGCAAAGGTATTGGCGTTGGCCAGCGTGGACCCGCTGCCCGGCACCACGGCTGATTGCCCGAGCGCATTCACCGTCAGCGGTTGGCTGGAATCCTGAGGGGCGAGATGCACCCAGCCCGCGTTGACGACCCACTGCCCTGCCGACTGCGCATGGGCGAGCGAGGTCGCCGCGAGCGACAAGAGCATTGCCGCGCGTGTGGTCTTCATGTTGTCTCCGTTTTTTTTAATGTAGGGACTGCAACTGCTGGAATGCGCCGTGATGCGGCGCGGGGCACTTCACCCGCTCATGCGACATTGAATGCGACGGTGGGCGGGCGAGGAATTCCTCCTTCGTTTCGATGCGCCACAACGCTGGCGCATCCGCACTTCAATTGATGGAAAAGGGAAATGGGAAACGTCCAAGCACTTCACGCGCGGTGGCAATCGATGCGCAGGCGTCGAGCTTGACCGACGCAACGAGACCTCTGGACTTGTCTTCCGCCACCTCCAGCGCCTCAAATGAGATACCCGCATCCTTGAGGGCAGCAGACAGCGCATCACGCGTTTCACGGTGCTTGAGTGCCGGCTTGAAGATCTTGCCCACCGCGGTCAGGGGCATGGTTTCAATGATGTTGACCTGCCGGGGCAGCGCCGCACGTTCGGCAATTTCCGCCTTCAGGAAGGCGAGCAGGTCGGCTTCCGTGACGGACGCACCGGCGCGCAATTGCACGTAGGCAACCGGCAACTCGCCCGCATGCACATCCGGGCGCCCCACGGCGGCGGCAATCTGCACGGCGGGGTGACGATGCAGCGGCGCCTCGATGGTCTGCGGATCGATGTTGTGGCCGCCGCGGATGATCAGCTCCTTCTTGCGGCCCGTGAGCCAGAAGTAGCCCTGTCCATCCTGCCGAGCCAGGTCGCCGGTATTGAGCCACCGCCGGCCATCGCCCGTATCGATCCAGAGTCCCTCGTTCTGCGCGGCCTGGCGGTAGCCCGAAAAGACGTTGGGGCCCGACACCAGCACCACGCCCACCTCGTCTACCGCGCAATCCCGCAGGTACGCGCCCCCCTCGTCCAGCACGACGGTCTTCATCGGCTGCATGGGCACGCGCAGGCCGATGGAGCCAAGACGGCGCTCGCCCATGGGCGGGTTGACGCTGCTCACGCACGTCGCTTCGGTCAGCCCATAGCCTTCGAGAATCTTGATGCCGGTCTGCTCCTGGAAGCGGCGAAAGACTTCAACCGGCATGGGCGCGGCGCCGCAGAGGCCGTATTCGAGCGATCGCACATCGCGCTCGCCAACGGGCACCTGCAGCAGCGAAGCGTAGAGCGTCGGCACGCCGCTGAAGAAGTTCACGCGGTGGTGCTCCACGATCTCCCAGAAGCGCTGGATCACGCCCTCGCCGCGATAGCCTTGTGGCGTGCCGAGCACGACATGCGCGCCCCTGGAAAACGGCAGCAGCCCGGTCACCAGAACGCCATTCACATGGAACAACGGCAAGCCGCAAAACACCACCTTGCCGGGGCCGATGCCTTCGCCCAACACCTGCGCCGTGCTCCACGCGTTGGCAACTTCATTGCCATGCGTGCGCATCGCGATCTTCGGCAAGCCCGTGGTGCCGCCGGTGCAGAAGTACGAAGACGCATCGTGCGCAGCAATGTGCCGTCGGCTGTTCAGGCCGTCTGCACGCTGCGCCTGGATCGCGCTGTTGAAATCGTGGACGCGCACCGACATCGGGACTGCACCATGCACGCCCTGCGGGCCCAGCAAGCGCAGCACTTCGTTCTTCTGGATCTGCGCGGCACATTGCGCCGCGCCATGCACGCGGTCGGCCAGGTTGACCAGCACCAGGTGCCGCAGGCTCTTGATCGCGGGCAAGTGCGGCTGCAACTTGACCCACGTATCGGTGCCGGGAAACGGTGCCAACGTGACCAGCACCGACGCACCGGCGGCATTGAGCAGCTCGGCCAGCGCGGGCCCTTCGAGCAGCGGATTGAACGCCGCGACAATGCCGGCCGCCTGGCCGCCCCAGATCACGAAATGTGTTTCCGGCAGGTTGGGCAGCACAAACGCAATCACGCTGTCTTTCTTGACGCCGATGCTGTCGAAGAAATTGGCCGTCTGCGTGATGCGTTCAAGAAGCGCCGCGTAGCTCCACGTCTGCGGGGTGCGGTGGTCATTGACGCTCAGAAAGAAGCTCAATGCCGGCGCCTGCGGATTCAGGCTGGCGCCGCGACGGATCATTTCGTAGGTGCTCGACGGAAGATCGGGCGGAAGACCCTGCCCTTCCGCGGCTTCCACGTCCTGCAGGCTGGAAAAACCGGACATGGCGCTTACTCCTCGGCAACGATGCGATTGCGCTGCGTGCCCAGATCGATCCGCCCATCCGCCGAATGGATCCGCGCTTCCACCACGTCGCCCGGCTTCAGGTACTGAGGGCGCGCGGCCTGCACTTTCAGGAACATCTCCCACTTCGCCTTCTCGGGCAGCATCGCGGCCATCTTCTGCTTGGTCGGCGACGGAACCGACAACGCGCAGCCCGCCGGCGTGCCCGTGGCCAGCAGATCGCCTGCTTCCAGGTCATGCACGCGGGACAGCTCGGTCAGCGTCTCGGCCGGGCCGTAGACGAGGTTGGCCGTCGTGTCGTTCTGCCGCAGCTTGTCGTTGACGGTCAGCTTGAGCTGCAGACTCCGGAGCGCCGGGATCTCGCGCGGTTCCAGCAGCGTGAGCCATGGGCCCACCGGCCCGAACGTACGGAACGACTTGCCCTTGTAGAACTGCATCTGCGGGATCTGCACGTCGCGCGCGGAATAGTCGTTCACGATCACGGCGCCCGCCACATATTCGTGCAGGTTGTCTTCGGTCACGTCGACTGGCCCATGCATCGCCTTGCGCATCACCAGGCCAAGCTCGATTTCGTAATCGAGAAACTGCACGCGCTTCGGCTTGATCACGTCGCTGTCGGCCGCGACGATGCAGCTCGATGCCTTGGTGAAGATCATGTTGTACGTCTTCACGTCCGGGTCCATGCCGGACTCGATCATGTGCTGGCGGTAGTTCGCGCCCTGGCAGATGAACTGCTGGTTGCGCGTGACCGGAGACAGCAGCTTCACCGCCGACACGGGCAGTGTTTCTCCACTCAGCGCAGCAAGCCCAGCAAGCGTGGTGTTGCGAACCAAGTCACCCGTCGTGGCATAAGTACCGGGCACGGGCGTGATGCGGGTATCGCGGATCACGCCCCATTGGGTCTGATCCTGGTATTCAAAGCGAACGATATTGATGGACATGGCGAACGATGCGTTGGATGGATGACGGCCGACGGCGTTTGTGCGGCCTCAGGCAAAGAGCCGGGCGAGCGTGACGAGCTTGCGCAGCGTCAGGTCGGGGCTGCGCCGCAGGTTGCGGATCAGGGCCGCAATGGCCGCCGGTGTCAGCTTCGGCTTGGTGAAGCTGGCCGGCATGGCCTGGCCCCACTGCGACATGGCTTCGCGGCTGACGGGGTGAATGCCGGTCGGCAGGTCGGCGGTGAACAGGTCACCGTCGCAGTAGTGCTCGTGCTTGTCGCCCCACGGGTCTTGCCAGTAGTCGAAAATCTGGCTGCCGAGGATGTGCCGGCCCAGCCCCCAGGCGTGCTTCCACCCTTGCTCGCGCAGCATGCGATGGCCCATGCCGACGGCATCGGCATCGATCAGTTCGAAGGCGCTGTGGCTGTACTTCGACACAAAGCCCTGCGCCAGCGCGAGCGTGTGGTGGTCGGCCGGCGTATCGCCCAGATCCAGCCGCATGAATGCAACCGCAGGCGAGCCGTCGGGCAACACCTGCACGTCGCTCGGGATGAAACCGAAGTGCTGCGTGTACCAGGCGCAAGTGGCCTGAAAGTCGGCCAGCTCCAGGACGACATGCCCGAGGCGAATCACCTCCGGCGTGCCCACGGGTGGCCGCTGCGTTGCGTTGATGCGCACGGCGGCGTCTGCCGAGTTGAGCGGCAACGGTGAACGGTGCGGCAATTCGGTTGTCTGCGCCTGACCGGCAATCGCATCGACGCGGAACCCGGAAGGATCGACGAGTCGCACGCGCTCGCCACCACCCGGCCAATCCGACGGCTCCACGATCGAGGCTCCGGGCAGTTTCGCAAGGGCATCCAGGGCGGCGCGTCCGGCCACCTGCAAGCCGAAGCCGGCAAAAGCGGCCTTTGGCGCCTTGCGCACGACATAGCAGAACGGCGCGGGGCCGGTGCCGCGCAAGAGCAATGTCGCCTCGTCGCGCTGAACCGTCACGAGACCAAAGTCATTGAGGAACCGCTCGGCGCGCTCGAGGTCGGGCCGATCGAACATCAGGTAGGCCAGCGCCAACGCCTTGGTCGTCGGCTGCGGATGGCGTGCAGGCTGTGCTGTGGTGAGTTTCATGGCAAGGCACTCAGGCGGATTGAACGGCGGCAACGGCAGCGGCGGTGTCCGCTGCGGGCATGGGCGCAGGTTGGTTGCCGAGCAGCGCCAGGCTTTCGCAAACGAGGCGGTCTGCCTGGGCGGCTGGCCCGTCATGGGCGACCGTGCGGTCCGGACGCACGACGGCCGCCCAACCCACCGGCACCGCGTCGGGAAGGAACGTGCCGTTGAGGTCTTCCCAAACGCCGGGCACCTCGCGGTGCAGAGGCTGCCCGCGATGTGCGATCCGAACGAACGTGCCGCCCAGGCGTTCGAATGCCGCTGCCGTTGCGGGCTCCAACGCCGCGCGGGCGTCGCAGCCGAAACCGACGAGCGTGTAGCCGTGGCCGAGCACGTCGTCGCTCAGGCACGTGTGCCCCTCGGCATTCCTGACCCAGCCCTGCGGGATCACGCCACCGCGCATCAGCTTGGTTGACGAACATCCTTTGACGAACAGCCCGGTCTTGAACGCGTTCTTCGGCTTGATGCGCAGTTCTTCAAACTGCGAGCGCAGGCTGGGCACCAGCCGCGTCAAGCGCATCAAGCCGTGCGTCAGCAGCGCGATGGGCGCACTGCGCGGCATCACCAGCTTGCCCATGAACCGCGCGAGATTGATCATGGCTTTCGCGTGCGGGCGGCGTTCCTCGTCGTAGCTATCGAGAATCCGCGCATCGGCCCGTCCTTGCAGCACCCAGGCCAGCTTCCAGCTCAGGTTGGCGGCGTCCCGCAGCCCGGCGACCAGCCCTTGGCCGACAAACGGCGGGGTGATGTGCGCCGCATCGCCAACGAGGAATACCCGGCCCACGCTGAACCGGTCGACGGTTCTGGCATGAAAGCGATAGACCGCCTTGCGTTCGATCGTGATGTTGTCAACGTCGGTCCATGGCGCCAGCAGCTCGCGAATGCGGCCGTCCGACTCCATCTCTTCACGTCGCTCGCCCGGCTGGAGCATGAACTCCCAGCGCTCGCGCGCGCCTGGGGCGACCATGTGCGGCGTGGGGCGCCGGTGGTCGCAGAGGAATTCCACATGGTCGATCGGCCGGGGAACGTGACGCGCATCGACGATAAGCCAATCCTCCGCATACGTGGTGCCGCGAAATTCCTGCCCGATCAGGTGGCGCACGAGCGAACTCGCCCCGTCTGCGCCCACCAGGTAGCGAGCGCGGACCCGGCGCACCTGCCCGGAGCCGACGTCCAGTGAAGCCAGTACGCCATCCGGCAGATTCGTGAGACTGAGCAGCGTGGTGCCGAGCGCAACATGCACATCATCGTGCGCGGCCAGGCGTGCGCGCAGGCAGCGCTCCAGATCGGGCTGATAGAACGTGACGAGCTTCGGATGGCCATCCAGGCTGCCCAGCGTGTTCACCCGCCCGAATTCGCCCAGCCAGGGTGAATGCATGCGGACGTGGGGAATGGCTACCGTTTCGAAATCCCCTTGCCCGATTCCGGCCTGTTGCAGGATCCGCAGGGCCTCGTTATCCAGCGCAATGGCACGCGGGGCCATGTAGATGTCGGGAGCCTTGTCGATCGCCATCACGCTCACGCCGTGGCGCGCGAGCAGATGCGCCAGCATGGCCCCGACGGGGCCGAGCCCGACGACAAGGACGTCCACCTCAGATGGCATCGCGCCAGCCGCCCGGGGGCGTGCGCCAGCCGTGGCGCGTGAACTGGCACGCGCATGTGCATTTGTCTCCACCGCTACTCCGTTTCTTTGTCTACGTCTCGGTCAGGTTTTTCACCTTTTCTGACATTAGAGTCATCGCTGATGATTTTGTCAATATCGACATTCAAATCTATAATTGCAGCCACGACAAGGACCACAGGACGGACCCCAAGACCATCATGGCCACCACCGAGACTCGCCGAACCCCGAAGCGCTCCGTCGCAAAGACGCCTACCCCTGCGGCGCCTGCCACCGACGAGCGCGAGCCCCGTGGCGCACGCCGCAAACGGGAAACACGCGCGCGGCTGCTCGACGCCGCGCTCCGGCTCATGGCGGATCGGGGCATGGAGGGCGTGGCCATCAACGAAATCACCGAGGCCGCGGATGTGGGTTTCGGGTCGTTCTACAACCACTTCGAGTCGAAAGAAGCCATCTACGCCGCGCTGGTGAGCGCGGTGTTCGAGGAGTTCGCCGATTCGCTCGACAAGCTGACGGAAGGGTTATCCGACCCGGCCGAGATCATCTCGGTGTCGGTGCGGCATACGTTGGTTCGGGCGCGGCGCGAGCCTGTGTGGGGACGCTTCCTCATTCGCGAGGGCTTCTCGGCGCGCGTGCTGACGCACGGCCTCGGTCAGCGCCTGCTGCGCGATATCGAGCGCGGCATCGCGGCAAAGCGGTTTGTCGTGGTGGATCCGTTCATCGGATTCCTGTCGGTCGGCGGCACCGTGCTGACCGCCATCTCGGCCGAACTCAACTTTCTGGCGCCCGGTGCGCCAGCCGCGGATGTCGTCAAGGAGCTGGGATTTTCTGGGGACCATTTCCCCGAGCGCACGGCGGCGGCGCTGCTGCAGACGCTGGGGCTCAAGCGCGCTGAAGCCGAAAAAGTGGCCGCCCGGCCGCTGCCCGTTGTGGAAACAGCCGACAGCGCAAGCTGACCTGAGCGCCCGCGTTGAAACGCGAGCGTCTACGCAAACAACCTTACTTGCGGACGGTGCTAGCCGCCGAATCCAGGCAATCTCGCTTCGATCGCGCGACCTCTGACGGTTCGGCAGCGTAAGCCACCACCGCATCGGCCATCTGCGAAGCCAGCGCCTTCAGCGCGCGCCGATGGCCTTCTACCACGCCGTCAATACCGGCGGAGACGTCCTCCTGGACGACGCTGCGGCACGTCAGCAGTTGACGGTCATCCGCAGTACGAATCGTCCAGACGGCATCGATCAGGACGTGCGAGCCGCGCCACGCATCAAACCGCTGTACATCCACGGCCACGCGGTAGATCGGCCTTTTCCCATCGTAGGGAAGACCGTGCAGATCCATCGTGCCGGTCTGCAACGCCAGCCCGGACGACAGCGCCGCACGGATCTCATCGCCCACAGGCGACGCCCAGCGGTCCATTTCCAGGACGTCGACCTGCCCTGAACCGGCCTGGACGACGAGCCGCCTGCCCGCCACCGACGGCGGAACGCGCACCGACACCACATCAACGAAAAAGGCGCGTGCGGGTGCCTGCGCCCGTGCGGCCACCGCAACGCTATCGGCATCACCACCTAGCAAGCTGTGAAAGCGCGCCGGCGGCGAGCTGCATGCCGCGAGCGCTGCGCAGACAACCACGCCGGCACCGACGCGGCAAATTGGGAGCCACGACACCATCACCGTGCATCTCCTTTTTTGCCGAACAGCAGCGATTCCGGGTGACGCTCCAGATAGTCCGTCAGCGCATTGACCGATTGAAGCGTGCGCGTCAGTTCCTGCATCGCGTCATGCACGTCCGACTGGAGCGGTGAGTCCTGCCGCAACGTCGCCTGCGCTGCATTGAAGGTCTGCTGTGCGGAGGCCAGCGTGTCCCGCGCCTGCGGCACCACGTCTGCGTCGAGATGACCGAACAGGCGGTTCGCATTTTCGAGCGTGCCATTCAGGTTGTTGCCGATCTTGTCGAACGGCACCTGGTTCAGCTTCTTCGCGATGTCGGCAAGCTGCACCTGCAGTTCATCCAGCGAATTCGGCACGGTCGGCAACTCGACCGGGGACCGGTGGACATCGACCGTCGCACGTGGTGCCTTGGGGAACATGTCGAGCGCCACGTACAACTGGCCCGTCAGGAGGTTGCCCATGCGCAACTGCCCGCGCAGCCCTTGCATGACCAAGTGCTGCAGCAGTTCATGGCCGCCTGGCGTGTCCGGCGCAGGAAGCGAGGTGTTGGTGCGCCGGCTCAGCCGCGACGGATACAGCGCCATCGTGACGCGCATGCTGAACGTTTTGCCAGCCTCGTCGTATTCAATGCCGATGTCGGTGACGTTGCCCAGCGCAATGCCGCGCAGGTCCACGGGCGCGCCAACAGACAGGCCACGCAGCGACTGGTTGAACCGCATGACCACAGTCAGCGGCGCACCGTCGGGCTCGCGCATCGCATCGGCTTCATCGGACGCCAGGTGGAACACGGTGCTATCCGGTGGCGGGGGCCCATCCGCCTGGCCCGGCGGCGACTGAAACGCCAGCCCACCGACGATGACGGTCGCCAGCGACTGCGTATTCAGCTTCAAGCCGCTGGAATCGAGCCGCAGGTCGACCCCGCTGGCATGCCACCAGCGCGTGTTGGTGCCCACGTATTTGTCGTAGGGGGCGTTGACGAACACCTTCACCTGCACGCCCCCACCTTGCTTGTCCAATGCAAAACCCACCACCTGCCCCACTTGCAGATGGCGATAGAAAACCGGCGCACCAATATCGACCGAACCGAGCGAATCGCCGTGCAGCGAAAACTGGCGCCCTTGCTGATCGGTGGTGACGGATGGCGGACTCTCCAGCCCGACAAACTGGGTCCGGCTCTCTTTGGAATGCCCAATATCCACGCCGATATACGCGCCGGAAAGCAACGTGCCCAGCCCGGAGATGCCGCTCGCGCCCACGCGCGGGCGGACCACCCAGAACCGGGTGTCCTTGGCCGCAAAGCGCTCAGCTTCACGCGCCAGTTGAATCGTCACCATCACGCGCTTCAGATCCGGCGTGAGCGAGATGGCCTGAATCGTGCCGATCTCGACATCCTTGTATTTGACCTTCGTCTTGCCAGCTTCGAGGCCTTCCGCATTGGCAAAGGTGACGGTGACGACCGGGCCTTTCTCGGAGATGGTCTTGGCGACGAGCGCGAGCCCGATCAGCGCGGCGATCAACGGCACGAGCCAGACAATGGACGGAAGCCAGCGCCGCGGCGGCGTGATGTCGGGAAGGGGGAGATCGATAGGACGCATTGCTTGGAAAGAAGAGGTGGCGAACGAGGGGTGTGCGCGGGATGCGTTCAGGAGTCGCTTTGCGCGGCGTCGGCATCGGCGTCGGGAATCGGGTCCCAGATAAGCCGGGGGTCGAATTGCATGGAGGCGATCATGGTCAGGATCACCACCGCGCCAAAGGCCAGTGCGCCCGGGCCCGCGGTGATGACGGCGAAGGAGCCGAAGTGCACCAACGCAACCGTGAGCGCCACGACGAACACATCGAGCATCGACCACCGGCCGATGCGTTCGACCAAGCGATAGAGCCGTGTCCTTTCGTGCGGACGCCATGTGGAGCGCCGATGTGCCGCAAATACCAGCACCGCAAGAATGGCGAGCTTGAGCATCGGCACCACCACGCTGGCAATGAAGACGACGGCGGCCAGACCCCAATCGCCGGACGTCCAGAAGTACGCCACGCCGCTCAGGATGGTGTCGTCTTCCGAACGGCCGAGCGAAGTGCTGTGCATCACCGGCAACAGGTTGGCGGGGATGTAAAGCAGCGCAGCGGCAAGCAGCAAGGCGGTTGTCCGCGAAACGCTGGCCGGGCGGCGTTCGTGCAGGATCGAATGACAACGATGGCACCGCTGGTGTGCCTCGCCCCGCTGAAACGGTTGGACGCTGCCGCATGTGTGGCACGCCACGAGCCCCGCCTGCTTCGCGCAGACGCCCTTGACCGGGTCGGCCACGTCGGCTTCGTTCTGCGGCGAGTCAGCTCGCAGTTCAGCAGACGGCGTTGCGCCATCCCCTGCCCTGATTTCGTCGCAGGCATGCCAGAGCCTGTGTGGATCGAACCGCGACACAAGCGCCAGCAGCACCGTCAACGCGGCGAATGCAAACAGGCCGGCACCGGGAATCACCCGCGCGAGGCTGATCATCTTCACCGTCGTGACGAGCACGCCCAGCATGAACACTTCGATCATTCCCCAAGGCCGCAGCCATTGCAGGAAGCGGATGACGTGGCGAAAGCCAGGCGTCACAGTGCCCGCGCGCAAGGGAAGCAACACGTACAGCAAGGCGACCAGTTCCATCGACGGAAACAGCGTGGTCGTGAACCACACGGCCGCAGCCACCAAGCGCATGTGCCCCGCCCATAGCGAAGACACCGCGTCAAACAACGTGGCTTGCGACGCCATGCCCTGCGCCCTGAGGGTAATGATCGGGAAGCATTGGGCGATCAGCAGCGTAATGAGCGCCGCAACCGCCATTGCCGATACGGCGTCCAATGTCGGGCGGGCGCTGTGGACACTGGTCAGGTCGCTCGCACAACGCGAGCACCGGACGTTCAAACCGTCCAACATTGGCGGCCGCCGAAACATGCGGTCGCACTCATGACAGGCAATCAGGTGGGCGGATTCCATGGGCGTGGACTAAGCCAATCGACTAGCCAAGCGACATTGCAGGCGAAGCACGGCACTCCACGCTTGTGGCGTGGAGGCCGAGCCCGACCCAAGGCAATGTCAGTCTTTGGCGATCGTCTGAGCGGTGGTTTCGGGCAGTTCGCCCATGGCCTGGAGCAGCGCCGCCGTGTCGCTCATCCGGCGGCTGGTCGCACGCACGGTGTCGAGTTGCGCAGTCAGGTACTGCTGCTCGCTCGACTGCTCCGCGGATGCCGGCAGCGCACCGAGGCGGCGGCGCGATGCGGTCTCGTTGAACGCTGTACGCGCTGCGGACGACGCCACTTCGGCTGAAGCGAGCGTCTGCGCGTCGTTCTCGAGCGCGGCGAGCGCATCGGCAACGTTTTCAAATGCCGACAACACAGCCGACTTGTATTGCAGGACCGCGGCGTCATACAGCTCCAGCGTGGCCCGGCGGTGCGCCATCAATGCGCCGCCGTGGAAGATCGGCTGCGACAGCCCGGCGCCCACCGCCCATAAGCCGCCTGCACCTGAGAGCAACGCCGGCCAGCTCAACCCACCGCGACCGAGCGAGGCTGTGAGCGACAGGCTTGGGAACAGCTGCGCGGTGGCCTCGCCCGCGTCTGCGGACGCTGCCCTGACTGCAGCGGCGGCAGCGCGGATATCCGGCCGTGCCCGCAGCAGATCCGATGGCACCGCCACAGGCACCTGGTTCGGGAGCGAAAGGCTGCTGAATTCCGGCACCGCGGGCGCTGCGTCCGGCGTGCGGCCCAGCAACACAGCCAATGCATGGATGGACACCGCACGCTGTTGACGCAGCTGAGGCAGCGTCGCCGCCAGCGACGCGGCGCTCTGCGTGGATGCCAGCGCCTGCGCATGTGAGAGCGCCCCCAGCTCGTACCGCCGTTGGGCATCCCGCGCCGCGGCGTCTGCCACCACAACGAGACGCTCCGTCAAGGCGATCTGCTGATCCAGCGCGGCCGCATTGATGACCGTGCCGACAATATTCGCTGCGAGCGCACGCCGTGCTGCCTCCAGTTGGCAGCCACGCACATCCACCCGCGCCGCGCTCGCGGCGTTGGCATAGCGCGTCGCACCGAAGAGATCGAAGGTGTAATGCGCCTGCAACTGCCCAACAAACACGTTGTAGCGCAGCGCCTCGGGCCCCACGCCAGCGAGGTTTGGCGTACGCTGGCGCGCGACCTGCGCCCCGGCGTCGAGGGACGGCAATGTTGATGCCCCTACCTGCGCACGCAATTCCTCCTGCGCGGCGGACAAGGTCTTCTGCGTTGCGGCCAGCGTGGGGTTGTTGCGCAAGCCCTCTTCCACCAGCGCGTTCAATGCATCGGAGCGATAGAGCTTCCACCACTGCGGCACAGGTGCGGCGCCCACATCAAACTGCTGGGCAACGCCTGCAGCTTCCACCGTCTTTGCAGGCGGCGTGGTCACGCCATAGTGCTCCGGCGAAGGCACGGCTGGCGGCGTGCTGGTCGGTGCCAAGGAGCACGCCGTGAGCGCGAGCACCGACGTCGCTGCAAGCGCGCACGTCATACGAGAGAGTTTCATGATCAATTCTCCAGGGCTGCGGTGCCGGTCGGAGGCACTTGCCGTTCGTCCGGCCGCACCTTGAAACACGCGGCATACAGCGCCGGCAGGAAGAAGATGGTCAGTACCGTGGCGATGGTGATACCGCCCATCAGCGCGGTGGCCATCGGCCCGAAGAAGCCGGAGCGCAGCAGCGGAATCAGCGCCAGCACGGCGGCGGCCGCTGTCAGCATGATGGGCCGGAAGCGCCGCACCGTTGCGCCGATGATGGCGTCGAAGCGTTTCTGGCCGGCCGCGATGTCCTGGTCGATCTGGTCCACCAGGATCACGGAGTTGCGCATGATGATCCCGAACATGGCAATCACGCCGAGCAGCGCCACGAACCCGAACGGCTTGCCGAAGAGCAGCAGCGCAGTCACCACGCCAATCAGGCCCAACGGTGCCGTCAGCACGACGATGAACGTGCGCGAAAAGCTCTTGAGCTGGATCATCAGCAGCGTCAGTACGGCAATGATCATCAGCGGCATCTCAGCATTAATGGACGTCTGGCCCTTCACGCTCTCTTCCACCGCGCCGCCAATCTGGATGCGATAGCCAACCGGCAGCTTGGCGCGTTCGTCGGCCAGGGCCTGGTCGATGTCACGCGTCACGCCAATGCCCTGCGCGTTGCCGCGTACGTCGGCCTGCACCGTGATGGTCGGCTGGCGATCGCGTTCCCAGATCACGCCGTACTCGAGCTTGTTCTGCATATGCCCAAGCGCGCCGAGCGGAACCGGGCCGTTGGGCGTCGGCATGGCCAGGCCGGCCAGCCTGGCGGGGTCGACGCGTTCCGTCTTCGGCGCGCGCAGGTCGACGTTGATGAGCTTGTCGCGTTCGCGATACTGCGTGACCGTATAGCCGGACAGCGTCATGGCGAGGAAGTTGGAGACATCCTCCGACGTCACGCCAAGCTGACGCGCCTTGATCTGGTCGATCTCGAACGACATCGAACGTTCTGCCGGTTCATCCCAGTCGAACTGCACGTTCTGGGTGCGCGCGTCGGCACGGACCTTCTCGGCCACCTTCTCGGCGATGCTGCGCACGGTGGCGATGTCGTCGCCGCTCACGCGGAACTTGATCGGGAAGCCCACGGGCGGGCCGTTCTCAAGCTGGGCCACACGGGTGCGCACGCCGGAGAAATCCTTCTCGAGCGTGGCGTTGAGCCAGCGCGAGAGCGCGTCGCGTTCTTCAACGTTCTTGGCCGTGATCACGAACTGCGCGAAGTTCGGCTGCTGAAGCTGCTGATCCAGCGGCAGATAGAAACGCGGAGCGCCGGTGCCGACGTAGTCGACAAAGTGTTCGATCTCCTTTCGACCGTCGAGCGCTTTCTCCAGGCGCTTGGCCTCGCGCAGCGTGGCGTCAAACGACGCCCCTTCGGGCAAGCGCAGATCCACCAGCAATTCAGGGCGTTCCGAATTCGGGAAGAACTGCTGGGGCACGCGCGTGAACGCCGCCATGGCCAGCGCGAACAGCACCGCCGTCACACCCAGGATCACCCATCGGCGCTGGATGCAGAACGCGATCCACCCCGACAGGCGCTGATAAAAGCCGGTGTTGTAGATGTCGTGGTCATGGCCGTGTTCAGAGGCGCCGTTCTTGTGCTCGGGCAGCATGTGATAACCCAGCAGCGGCACCAGCACCACGGCAGCAAACCACGACACGATCAGCGAGATGGCGGACACCTCGAAAATCGAGCGCGTGTACTCGCCCGTGCTCGACTTGGCGAGCGCGATCGGAAGGAAGCCGGACACCGTCACCAGCGTGCCGGTCAGCATCGGGAATGCCGTGCTCGAGTAGGCAAAGGCGGCGGCGCGCAGGCGGCTCCACCCTTGTTCCAGCTTCACGGCCATCATCTCGACGGCAATGATGGCGTCGTCCACGAGCAGCCCCAGCGCCAGCACCAGGGTGCCGAGCGAAACCTTGTCGAGCCCGATGCCGAAGATGTGCATGCACAGTGCGGTCACCGCCAGCACGATGGGGATGGAAATCACCACCACCATGCCCGTGCGCAAGCCCAGCGATACAAGGCTCACGATCAGCACAATCGCCACGGCTTCACCGACCGACCGCACGAATTCGTCCACCGAGTGCTTGACGGCATGCGGCATGCTCGAAATCGGAGACAGCTTCAGCCCTGCCGGCAGCGTCGCCTGCAGTTCACCCGCCGTTGCGTCGAGGGCTTTGCCGAGGTCGATCACATCGCCGCCCTTTTGCATCGTGACGCCGATGCCCAGCACGGCATGGCCGTTGGCGCGCATCTGCGTCACGGGCGGGTCGTCATAGCCGCGTGTGATCTTGGCGATGTCGCCCAGCCGGAAGGTGCGCTTGTTGACGGTGATGAGCATGTCGGCCAGCGCCTGCACATCCTTGAACGCGCCGGTCGGCCGCACGAAGACGCGGTCATCGGCGGTCGTGATCGTGCCGACCGGTGCCACGGTGTTCTGTGCGTCGATGGCCTGTGCGATCTGCTCCGGCGTGATGGCGAGGCGGGTCAGCTGCGTGTTCGAGATTTCGATGAAGACGTGCTGGGCCGGATCGCCGAAGTAGTCCACCTTGGCGACGCCGGGCACGCGCAGCAGAACGGTCCGCAGCTTGTCTGCATAGTCGTGCAGCTGCGCCGGCGAGAAGCCATCGCCTTCCAGCGCATAGATATTGGTGTAGACATCGCCGAACTCATCGTTGAAGAACGGCCCGACCGTTCCCTTGGGCAATGTCGCACGGATATCGCCCACCTTCTTTCTCACCTGATACCAGGTCTCGGGCACGTCCTTCACCGGCGCCGAGTCCTTCATGGCGAAGAAGATCATCGACTCGCCGGGACGCGAATAGCTCTTGATGTTGTCGACATACGGCGCCGCCTGGAGCTGGCGCCCGATGCGGTCGGTGATCTGCTCCTGGACTTCGCGCGCGGTGGCGCCGGGCCAGTACGTCTGGATCACCATCGTCCGAAACGTGAACGGCGGATCTTCCGACTGCGCGAGATGCGTGTAGCCAATCACGCCAAAAAGCGTCGCCAGCCCAATCAGGAAGATCACCAGCTGCTGGTGGCGCAGAGCCCATGCCGACAGGTTGAAGCCGCCTTCGTCCGCCTGAGATGCAGACGCCGCGGCCGGCGCCGTGCCTTGCACGGTTTCGCGATCGTCGGCGCTCATGATGCGAAGTCCTCAGGGTGCAGCGGGGCAACCACCTGCACGTGTTGGCCGGCGTTCACGGCGTGCACGCCCTGCATCACAACGCGATCGCCGTCGTGCAGGCCGGAAGCGACCAGCACGCTGCGCTCGTCGTAACGCGCGATGGTGACCGGGCGCAGCTCCAAGGTATCTGTGTTGGCGCGCACCACCCAGACTGCGGGCTCCTCGCCACGGTGAAAGAGCGCCGTGACCGGGAGCTTGAACGGGCGCGCGGCTCCCACCTCGCCCTTGGCATCGAAGGCGATCGTGGCGGTCATGCCCATGCGCACCGCCGCGTTCGGCGCCACGAGAGACAACTTGACCCGCCACGTCCGGCTTTGCGAATCGGCCGTCGGCGATACCTCGCGCACGCGCGCCTCGAACGTTTGCGAGGGCGCGGCGGGAAGGCTCACGCGAGCCTTGCTGCCGATGGTCAGCGAGGACAGTGCGCTCTCCGGTGCATCGCAAACGATGTCGACGTCGCCCGTCCAATCGAGGTGATAGACCGATTGACCTGCCTGGACGTTCTGACCGGTGTCGGCGTCCTCCGACGTGATGACGCCATCGTGGTCTGCCACCAGCGTCGCGTAGCGCAGGCGATCGCCAACGAGTGCGGCCTGCGCGCGCGCCGAATCGCGTTGCGCAAGCGCGGATGCGTAGGCGTCCTGCGTCTGCTCCATCTGCGCCGGCGCGATCAGGTTCGCCTGCAATTGGGCGCGGTCGCGGTCAAGCTGTTGCTTGGCATAGACGAGACGATGTTCAGCAGCTTCCAGCTGCGCCCGAGCGTTGGCAAGGTCGTTGCGCAAATCAGCCTGATCGAGCATCGCCAGCACCTGGCCTTGCTTGACGCTATCGCCGATGCGCACGCGGCGCTCGACCACTTTGCCGGCAACACGGAACGACAGCGGCGTGGAGTACCGCGCCTGCACCTGCCCCGGCAGTGTGTTGGCAACGGCGTTGCCGTCCGGGTGCAGCGTCAGCGCAACGACCGGTTTGGGCGCGCTGACCAGGGTTTCGCTGTGGTGACAGCCCGCCAGCAGTACAGCGCAGCAGGCAGCAATGACAAGGGGCGCACGTTTGGAACGCCCGACAACGGACAGGTGGGGGCGCGCTGTCGTTTGCGCATGACGACCGGGATGTTTCACGATGTTTCCAAGCAAGTGATGGCCTAACGAACAATGGGTAACGCACACCCAGGAGCCGCGCCTCTTCTGTGCGATCGGCTCTCCGGTTACGCGTAACGGAACTCGGATGTCGGGTACGCGAGTCGCCTGTCTCCACGGCGTTCAGGAACCACTTCTCGGCGAATGGCTGCACTCAGCCGGCAAGCAACGGCGGACGGCTCTCTGGCCTTTTCGCCTGGGTGCTTGCCCCATCACCGCGTCCTAACTCAGGGCGCATCACCCTGATCGACCCTACATTCCGACATTAAACTCATAACTGATAATCTTGTCAACTATGACGTAAGACACTATCATCGCGGATGAGAACATCATTCCAGACCCCTATGCGGAACCTCACGAATCGCGTGGCAGAAGGCTGCCGCGAGCGGCGCGGCACACGGCGCAAACAAGAAACACGGGCACGTCTGCTTCAAGCGGCGCTGTTGCTGTTGTCTGAAAGGAACATCGAGCGCGTCGCCATCAACGAGATCACCGAAGCCGCTGATGTGGGCTTCGGCTCGTTCTATAACCACTTCGGATCGAAGGAGGGGCTCGTTACCGCCCTGATCGACTGGGCGTTCGAGGACTTTGCCGACAGGCTGGATGGCATTGCGCATGGCCTGAGCGATCCGGCAGAGGTCATCGCCATCTCGGTCCGCCATACCTTGCTGCGGGCGCAGCGCGAACCGGTCTGGGGCCGGCTGCTGATGCGCGAAGGCTTGTCGACACGCGCCCTGACGCGCGGCCTGGGCCTGCGCCTGCTACGCGACAGCAGGCGCGGGCTGGCAGCCAAGCGGTTCGTGGTGTCGGATCCGCTGACAAGCGTGCTGTCGGTGATTGGCACCGTGCTCGCGGGTGTGGCGGCCGAGCTGCACTTTGCGGCAGCCCCCGCCACCGCGCAGCGCAGTCAGCGGGCCGCTGCGGTTCGCATCGAACACTTGGCCGAACGTGCGGCCGTCTTCGTACTCCAGGCACTGGGAGTCAAGCGCGCGGAAGCAGAGAGAATCGCACAGCTGCCGCTGCCGGCGGTCAGGGAAGGCGACGCGGCGGCAGCGGTGTGAGCCCTCGCGCCACCCGGCCGGGGCGCGCATCGCCGAGGCGTCTCGACGGCGCTCGGCGCCAGGTAGCAAAAGCACAGTGCGACCGCAACAGCGGCGTTGGCATGCAACGCCAGCAGCACACCAGACATCCTGAAAGCCTACGCGACATAAGCCCCGCTCGCCGGCTCGCGTCGGCACTGTCTTGGCGAAATGTCCTCAAGGACAAACGCACAGGAGGAGACGCATCTCCCCCTCCGGATGCCTACCGCTCTACCGCATCGCCCTAATCAAGCTGTCCCTGGCAGACATACTTGATGTGCAGGTAGTCGTCCAGTCCGTGCACCGAGCCTTCGCGGCCATAGCCGGATTCCTTGACTCCGCCGAACGGTGCGGCCTCCGCGGCCAGCGCACCTTCGTTGATGCCCACGATGCCGGTTTCCAGCGCTTCGGCCACGCGCCAGATGCGGCGTACATCCTGGCTGTAGAAATAGGCGGCCAGGCCGAACGGCGTGTCGTTGGCGGCGGCAACGACCTCCGCCTCGTTGGAGAACCGCGTGAGCGGTGCGACGGGGCCGAACGTTTCTTCGCACGCGCAGGCCATGGTGGCATCGGCGCCGGTCAGCACCGTGGGGGCGTAGTAGTTCGGGCCGAGCTGCGTGAGGCGCTCGCCGCCTGCCATCAGCCTGGCGCCCTTGCCGATGGCGTCCCGCACATGCCGATCGATCTTCTCGACGGCGCGGGCGTTGATCATCGGGCCGATCTGGGAGGAGGGGTCGCTGGCGGGGCCCACCTTGAGCGCTGCCACGCGGGCAGCCAGTTTGGCGGCAAACGCATCGTGCACGGCGTCGTGCACGAACACGCGGTTCGGCGATACGCAGGTCTGCCCGCCGTTGCGGAACTTGGCGGCCATGAAGCCGTCGACGGCCGCGTCGATATCGGCGTCATCAAATACGATGAACGGCGCATTGCCGCCCAGCTCGAGCGACAGCTTCTTGAGCGTGTCGGCGCTGCGGCGCGCCAGGTGCTTGCCCACGGGGGTGGAGCCGGTAAACGTGATCTTGCGCACGCGCGCATCGTCCAGCCACACATCGACGACTTCCGGCGTGCGCTCGCGCGAGGCCGTCACGATGTTCAGCACGCCGGGCGGCACGCCCGCCTCCTGCGTCAGCCGCACGAGCGCGAGGGAAGTCAGCGGCGTGTCCTCGGCCGGCTTGCAGACCACCGTGCAGCCCGCCGCCAGCGCGGGGGCGATCTTGCGCGCGATCATCGCCGCGGGAAAGTTCCACGGCGTGATGGCCGCCACCACGCCCACCGGCTCGCGCAACGCAAACATGCGGCGGCCTGGCACGGGCGCGGGAATGGTCTCGCCGTTCATGCGCGTGGCCTCTTCGCCAAACCATTCGATGTAGCTTGCGGCATAGGCGACCTCCCCCTTGCCTTCGGCCAGCGGCTTGCCCTGCTCCAGCGAGATGAGCGCGCCCAGGTCATCCTGATGCGCGAGCACGAGATCGTTCCAGCGCTTGATGATCTGGGCGCGCTGCTTGGCCGGCACCTTGCGCCAGGCCGGAAATGCAGCATGCGCGGCATCGAGCGCGGCACGGGCCTGCGCCGCGCCCGAATCCGGCACGCGCGCGATCAGGTTGCCGGTGGCCGGGTCGGTCACGTCGAGCTGCGCGCCGGCAGCGGCCTGCCATTCGCCGGCAATGTAGTTGGCGTTGCGGATCAGATCCGCACGTTGGATCGAGAGAGACATGGTGTGGAGTCGGCAGCAAATGAACGATCAGGCGGAGGCAACGTGCGCGGCAATCGCCTCGCCCACCTGCGTGGTGTTGGCGGTGCCGCCCAGGTCGGGCGTGCGCGGGCCGTCCTTGAGCACCGCCTCGATGGCGGCAACGATCGCGTCGTGGGCGGCGCGTCCCGCCCCCTGGCCTTGCGTGAGGAAATCCAGCATCAACGCGCCGGACCAGATCATCGCGATCGGGTTGGCGATGTTCTTGCCGTAGATGTCGGGCGCCGAGCCGTGCACCGGCTCGAACAGCGACGGGAACGTGCGATCGGGGTTCAGGTTGGCCGATGGCGCCAGGCCGATCGTGCCGGTGGTGGCGGGCCCAAGGTCCGAGAGGATGTCGCCGAACAGGTTGGTGGCGGCCACCACATCGAAGCGGCCCGGCTGCAGCACGAAGCGCGCGGTCAGGATGTCGATGTGCTGCTTGTCGAGCGTGACATCGGGATATTGCCGCGCGACTTCATCCGCGCGCTTGTCCCACCACGGCATGCTGATGGCGATGCCGTTGCTCTTGGTGGCAAGCGTCACGTGCTTGCGTGCGCGGCTCTTCGCGAGGTCGAAGGCGAACTTCAGCAGCCGCTCTGCACCCTTGCGCGAGTAAACCGATTCCTGGATCACGACTTCGCGGTCGGTGCCTTCGTACATGATGCCGCCGAGCGACGTGTATTCGCCTTCGGTGTTCTCGCGCACGACGTAGTAGTCGATGTCGCCGGGCTTGCGGTGGGCGAGCGGGCACGGCACGCCTTCGAACAGGCGCACCGGACGCAGGTTGATGTACTGGTCGAATTCGCGGCGGAACTTGAGCAGCGAACCCCACAGCGAAACGTGGTCCGGCACGGTGGCCGGCCAGCCGACGGCACCGAAGAAGATTGCATCCATGCCCTTGAGCTGGGTCTTCCAGTCGTCGGGCATCATCTGGCCGTGCTGCTCGTAGTAATCGCAGCTGGCCCATTCGATGTGATGGCACTCCAGCTCGAAACCGAAGCGCTCGGCCGCCGCCTGGATGACGCGCAGGCCCTCGGGCATGACCTCCTTGCCGATGCCGTCTCCGGGAATGATTGCGATGCGGAATGCTGGGTTCATGGTGTTCCTTTGTCTTGTCAGGCGGAGAGCGGCACCGGATGCGGCATCGCGTGGTCCCGTTCGTCGAGCCAGCCCTGCCGCAGCTCCGGCACCGAGTTGGCGAGCTGTTCGTAGTACGGATGGTGCGGGCCGCGGTCAAAATCGGCGCGCGCCACCTGCGCGAGCTTGCGGCCGTGCTGCATCACGACGATCTCGTCGCAGACGGCGCGCACGGTGTGCAGGTCGTGGCTGATGAACAGATACGACACACCCAGGTCGCGCCGCAGATCGGCCATGAGGTTGAGCACGGCGGCGCCCACCACGGTGTCCAGCGCAGAGGTCACCTCGTCGCAGAGGATCAGGTCCGGCTCTGCAGCCAGTGCGCGCGCCAGGTTCACGCGCTGTTTCTGCCCGCCGGACAACCCGCCGGGCAGGCGCCGCGCGACGCTATGCGGCAGCCGCACGAGATCGAGCAGCTCGCGAATGCGACGCTGCAGTGCCTCGCCCTTCAACCCCTTGTAGAACTGCAGCGGCCGCGCCAGGATGCGCTCGATGGTGTGCGACGGATTGAGCGCCGTATCGGCCATCTGGAACACGATCTGGATGCGGCGCAGCTCATCGTGCGTGCGGTTGGCGAGCTGCGGCTGGAGCGGCCTGCCCCGGAACGTCATGCCCCCGTGGCAGGGCGCGATCAGGCCCGCGATGGCGCGTGCAAGCGTCGTCTTGCCCGAACCCGATTCGCCGATCACGCCGATGGCCTGTCCGCGATAGAGCTTGAAATCGATGTCGTCGAGGATGCGCGTGGCCGGCTGGCCGTTGGCGTCGACCGGGCCGTAACCGGCGCTGAGTCCGTGCACGTCGAGCAGCAGTTCGCCCTCGCCCAGGCAATGCTCGAGCGGCCGCGGTGCGGGCCGTGCGGCGGCCAGCAGGCTCTTGGTGTAGTCGTGATCGGGCGTGGCAAGAATGTGCCCCGTCGGGTTCAGCTCCTGCATCTGGCCGCCGCGCAATACGAGGATGTGGTCCGCCATCTGCGCCACCACCGCCAGGTCGTGGCTCACGTAGACGGCCGTGGCGCGGCGCTCGCGCACGACGCGGCGGAACGCGCGCAGCACTTCGATCTGCGTGGTCACGTCCAGCGCGGTGGTGGGCTCGTCGAGAATCACCAGATCCGGATCGGTGATGAGCGCCATCGCAGCCATGAGCCGCTGCAGTTGGCCGCCCGACACCTGGTGCGGGTAGCGCTGGCCGATGGTCTCGGGCTCGGGCAGCGCCAGCTCGCGGAACAGCTGCACGGCCTTGGCTTGCGCCTCTGCGCGCGTCATCGTGCCGTGGATGCGGGCGGGCTCCACCACCTGGTCCATGATCGTGCGCGACGGGTTGAAGGACGCGGCGGCGCTCTGCGCGATGTAGGCAACGGTGCGGCCACGCAAGGCGCGTTGCTGTGCGGCCGGCAAATGCAGGACATCGATATCGCCGATGCGCACGCTGCCCGATGCGATTGCGCAGCCATGGCGCGCAAAGCCCATCAGTGCCAGCGCGGTGGTGGTCTTGCCCGAGCCGGATTCGCCAATCAGGGCCAGCACTTCGCCGGGCTCGATGGCAAAGCTGAGGTTGTCCACCAGGGTCTGTTCGCCTGCGGTGATGTGCAGGCCTTCCACAACGACGGATGCGCCCATGGTCAACGCCCTCCGCGTTCGCGGGCCGCGCGGCCCGGCAGGTTGTCAATGACGAGGTTGACCGAGATGGTCAGGCTGGCGATCGCCAGGGCCGGCAAGATGACGGACGCGCCGGCATCGGGCAGCGCGCTGATGTTCTCGCGCACGAGCGAGCCCCAGTCCGCCGACGGCGGCTGGATGCCGAGGCCCAGAAAACTCAGGCTGGCGAGCAGCAGCACCACGTAGACAAAGCGCAGGCCCAGGTCGGCCAGCATCGGCCCGACGATGTTCGGAAAGATCTCGCGCAGCATGATGTAGAGCGTGCCTTCGCCGCGCGTGCGGGCCACGGTCACGTAATCGAGCGCGTTGATATTGACCGCCAGCGAGCGGGCGATGCGATACGCGCCGGGCACATAGATGATGGCGGCGGTCACCACGAGCATCGTCACCGAAGACCCGAAGCCGGCAACCATCAGCAGCGCGAACATCTTGCTCGGGATGGCGGTGAGCGTGTCGAGCAGGCGGCTCAGTGCGGTATCGACCCAGCCGCCCATCGCGGCGGCGAAGAGCGCCAGCACCGTGCCCGCGCCGCTGGCCAGCAGCGTGGCCACCAGCGCCACGCCCACGGTGTAGCGCGCGCCTTCCACCACGCGCACGAACATGTCGCGGCCGAGGTAGTCGGTACCGAACCAGTGCGCGGCGCTCATGGGGCCGAAGACCGCGCCATTGCCGTCGCCGCTGGTGATCAGGTGGGCCGGCAACAGCGCGGGGCCAGCCAGCGCCGCCAGCAGCCAGAACACCAGCACGGCCAGGCCGATGAGGCCGCTTGTGCCGAGCCTGCCGAAGCCGCCCAGCAGACGCCGCACCGGATGGCGCGGTGCTGGCGGCGTGGCGGCCGGCAAGGTCGGAGAGGTGGGCGTGGTTTCCATCGTGAGGCTCTTGTTCATAAGGTCAGCATCCGCATTTGGCGCGATGTCAGCGATGGCGCAAACGTGGGTTCGCAACGATGCCCAGCACATCGGCCGTGGTCACCAGCAGCAGGTAGCCCGTGCAGAAGATCATGGCGCAGGCCTGCACGAGCGGCATGTCGCGTTGCGACACGCCGTCCACCATCAGCTTGGCGATCCCGGGGTAGTTGAAGATCGTCTCGATGATGATCACGCCGCCGAGCAGGTACGACAGCGACAGCGCCACGGCATTGGCGATCGGCCCCACGGCGTTGGGCAGCGCATGCGCCAGCACCACGCGCATGGGCGATGCCCCCTTGAGCCGGACCATCTCGATGTACGGCGCTTCGAGCTGGTCGATGACGGCGGCGCGGCTCATGCGCATCATCTGCGCGACGATCACGCAGCACAGGCTCAGCACCGGCATGGCAAAGGCCTGCAGCATCTGCCCGAGCGATTCGATATCGTTGACGTACGACAGCGCCGGCAGCCAGCGCAGCTTGACGGCAAACACCAGCACCGCCAGCGTCGCCACCAGGAACTCCGGCACCGACACCACCGCCACCGACGCGGTCGACGCCAGCCGGTCGAACCACGAGCCGCGCCACACGGCAGACGCTATCCCGAGGCCGAGCGCAATCGGCACGGAGAACAGCGCCGTCACCGCGGCCAGCAGCAGCGAATTCGGCAGGCGGCTCGCCACCAGCTCCGCCACCGGCATCTGCGTGGTGGTCGATTGCCCGAGATCGCCCCGGGCAATGCCGCCGAGCCAATGCAGGTAGCGCTGCGGCGCAGGCACGTCGAGGCCCATCTGCGCCCGCAGCGCGGCCAGCGCCTCGGGTGTCGCGTCCTGCCCGAGTTGCTCCTGCGCCGCGTCGCCCGGCAGCACGGCTGTGATCGAGAACACGATCACCGATACGGCCAGCAGCGACAGCAGCGCCATCGCCACGCGCCGCGCCAGCAGCTTGAGGATCACTCCATTCATGGCAGCCCCTTACGCAAAAACACGCCGCACCGCACCGTCCGTCAGGCGTCCAGCCAGACGTTCTCGGCAAATGCGTAGCCCATCAGGCCGCCCAGCGGAATCGGCGCCAGCCCCTTGAGCTTGGTCGAGTGGCCGTCGATGCTCGCCAGGAACAGCGGAATGCCGATGCCCGCCTCGTCGTGGATCATGGTCTGCATGTCGGCGTACATCTGCTTGCGCTTTGCGAGGTCCGTCTCGGCGCGTGCGCTGGTCAGCAGCTGGTCGAACTTCGGGCTCTTCCAGCGCGACTCGTTCCACGCCGCGTCGGACTTGAAGAACTGCGTGAGGATGGTGTCCGCACTCGGGCGCGGGTTGACGTTGCCGAAGCCGACCGGGCTGTTGAGCCAGTGGTTGGACCAGTAACCATCGGCCGGCATGCGCTTGATGTCGAGGTCCAGCCCGATGCGCTGGGCCGTCTGCTGCAGCACGAGCGCAATCTCGACCGAATACATGGCCGCGGGCGACGTCACCACCGGGACCTTGCCCGTCACGCCCGACTTCTGCAGATGGAACTTCGCCTTGTCGATGTCGAACGCGCGCTGCGGCAGCTCCTTGAAGTAGAACCGGTTGGTCGGGTCGATCGGCTGGTCGTTGGCCAGCACGGCGTGGTCCAGCGCGATGGTCTTCTTCATCTGCTCGCGGTCGAACAGGTACTTCATCGCCATCACGAAGTCGGCGTTCGTGCCCGGGCCCGTATCCTTGCGCATGATCAGGTCGGAGTACTGGCCCGATTGCGTGGTGAAGATCGCATACCCCGGCGTGCCCTTCACGCGGGCCACGGCGCGCGGGTTGACGGAGGCCACCAGGTCCATCCCGCCGGAAAGCAGCGCATTCACCCGCGCGCTGTCGTCGCCAATGCCGACGAACTCGATTTCATCCAGGTACGGCTTGCCAGGCTTCCAGTAGCCCTCGTTGCGCACCACGAGCGTACGCACGCCCGGCTTGAATTCCTTGATCTTGTACGGGCCGGTGCCGATGCCGGCGTTGAAGTCCGTCGTGCCGTCCTTGACGATGTGAAAGTGGAAGGTGCCCAGGATCACGGGCAGATCGGCGTTCGGTGCCGTCAGCACCACCGTGACCTCGTTCGGCCCCGTGGCCTTCACGCTGTCGATCTGGTCGGCCAATACCTTGGCCTTGGATGCCGTGGCCGGGTTCTTGTGGCGCATGATCGAATACACCACATCGGCCGGGGACAGCGCCTTGCCGTCATGGAAGGTCACGCCCTTGCGAAGCGTCATCACCCACGTCTTGGCATCCGCCGTCTGGTACGACTCGGCCAGCGCCGGGCGCGGCGTGAGGCTGCCGTCGAGCGCGAACAGGCCGTTGTAGACCATGTTGCAGCGCACGTAGTCGTTCTGGTTCGACTGCTTGGCCGGGTCCAGCGTGTCGGTCGCGGCGGCGGTGGCGGCGGCCACGCGGATGCGCCCACCGCGGCGCGGCGTCTGCGCGTACACATTGAGGGCCGTGCCCGCGAGGCTGCCGGCCAGCGTGGCTTGCATGCCGCCCGCCATCAGCATCTTCAGGACGTCGCGGCGCGAGGCACCGCGCTTGAGCGACTCCATCACGCGCAGGCTTTCGCTGGGGCCAACTAGGTTCTCGAACTCATTACGGCGGTCGCTCATGGTGGGGCTCCTGATGGATCTGATGTGGGAACAGCGAACACTGCGTTGCTTGTAATGGGAATACAGACGGTGCGCGGCTAGGCGAACCGGTCCTTGAGCTGGTAGTACATGCCCACGGCGGGCAGGAACCACGGCGGCCCGAAGTGGCCGGGAATGGCGCTCCAGCCGCGATCGCGCCACGGGTTGGCGGAGGCATCGCCGGCCATCACCGCGGCCATGCGCTCGCCCATGTGCACGGACATCTGTGTGCCGTGGCCGCTGTAGCCCATCGAATAGAACAGGCCGTCGCGCTCGCCAGCATGCGGCAGGCGGTCCTGCGTCATGTCGACGAGGCCGCCCCAGCAGTAATCGAGGCGCACGTCGCGCAGTTGCGGAAACGTCTCGGCCAGGCCGCTGCGCAGGATCTCGCCGCTCATGGCGTCCTGCTGCGGGCTGGAGACCGCAAAGCGCGCGCGGCCGCCAAACACCAGGCGGTGGTCGGGCGTCAGGCGGAAGTAATGGTGGATGTTCGCCACCGTCACATAGGTGCGGCGCGCCGCGAGCAAGGCGTGCGCGCGCTCCGCGCCCAGCGGCTCCGTGGTGACGATGAAGCTGCCGATCGGCACGATGCGCCGACGCAGCCAGCCGAACGTGCCGTAGCCGCCGTGGCGCGAAGCCCCCGTGGCGAGCAGCACCTGGCTGGCCAGCACCGTGCCGCGCGAGGTATGCACGCGATGCACCTGCCCCTGCACGCGCTCAAGGCGCTGCACGCACGTGCGCGTGTGGATCTGCGCGCCCTGCCGCTGCGCTGCCAGGGCCAGGCCTTGCGCGAAGCGGCCCATGTGCATCTGGCCGCTGCGCTTGTACAGCAAACCGCCGTGGAAGCGTTCGCTCTGCACCTCGGCGCGCACGCGGGCGGCATCGAGAATCTCCACGTCCAGGTCCACGCCGTCGCCAATGAGCCGGTCGGCGCTGCGCTGCAGCGCATCCATGTGATACGGCCGGGTGGCGAGCTTGAGCTTGCCATTGCGCTGGAAGTCGCAGGCGATGCCTTCTTCGCGGACGATGCGCTCCACCGTGTCCACGGCCGCGTCGTAGGCGTGATACCAGGCCCGCGCCCGGTCCACGCCGACCTTGCCGGCCAGCTCGGCGTAATCGATTGCCAGGCCGTTGTTGACATGGCCGCCGTTGCGCCCCGAGGCTTCGACGGCCACGGTGCTGCCGGCCTCCAGCACGACCACGCTGGCACCGCGCCGCGCCAGCGCCAGGGCCGCCGACAGCCCCGTGAAGCCGCCGCCCACGATCGCCACATCCACCTGCGCCGGCAGATCGTGCGGATCGAGCGCCAGCGCGGGCACCGAGTCGTTCCAGTAGGAGTCGAGTTTCATGGAGGTCATGGCGCGGTCAGGCACGTCGTGCTTACAGACCCACGACGCCGGCAAGGCCGCCGATGTCCTGGATCTCGGTGTAGCGGTACGCCGGGTTGCCGGGGCCGTGGCCGCGATTGACGAACACCTTGTTGACGATGCCGAGATCGTCGGCCGACATCAGGTCATAGCGCAGGCTGGACGACACGTGCAGCACGTCTTCCGGGTTGCAGCCGAGCGAATCAAACATGTATTCGAAGGCCTTCAGGCGCGGCTTGTAGGCCTGGGCCTGCTGCGCGGTATAGACACGATAGAACGGCGCGCCCAGCATTGCCACGTTCTTCTGGATCTGCGCGTCGTCGGCGTTCGACAGGATCACCAGCGGGATTTCCCTGGCGACCTTCGCCAGGCCGGCCGGCACGTCGGGGTGCGGATCCCACGTGGGCACCGCGTCGTAGTAGGCCTGCCCGTCCGTATCGAAATACTGGATCTTCCATTTCTTGCACAGGCGGCGCACGGCGTTCTTCAGCACGACCTCGTACGGCTTCCAGTCGCCCAGCACCTCGTCGAAGCGGTAAGCGGTGAAGTCAGCAATGAACTGCTCCATGTGCTCGGCCGGAATGCGGTCGGCAAACAGCTCGCGCGTCATCTCGCCCATGCGGAAACGGGTGAGCGTGCCGTAGCAATCGAACGTGATGTACTTGGGTCGGAAGGTCATGGCGGTGATCCTCAGGGTCGGTGCACTGATGCGGTCTGTGCGACAGGGTTATGACGAAATCATTGAAGCATGCAGGCCCGCACGCGTTGTAGGGAATTGCGGTGCCTCACGTGAGAAAGCTGCTGTTTGCGATGGCGCTCGCGGCATGCCATGCGGTCTGCACCGCCGGTGTGCCGGACGCACTGCTAATGCGCTGCAGCAAAGTCGATCAGCACGCTTTTGAAGCGCAGGTTGGCCTCCACGGCTTGCCGGCCGAGATCCTTGCCGATGCCCGACTGGTGATAGCCGCCGGTGGGGATGACGAAATCGGCGCTGCGCCCGTAACGGTTGATCCAGACCGTGCCGGCCGCAATGCCGCGCATGGCGCGCAGCGCGCGTCCGATGTCGGCCGTGTGCACACCGGCGGCCAGGCCGTAGTGTTCGTGCGCGGCCAGGGCCAGGCCCTCCTCTTCGTCGTCGAAGGTCTGCACGGTCAGCACCGGGCCGAAGATCTCTTCCTGCACGGCGGGGTTGTCTGCGCGCACGCCTTCGATGAGCGTTGGCTGGTAATACGCCCCGCCGGGGCCGCCGTCGAACAGGCCGCCGCCGCAGCGCACGTCCGCGCCGGCGCCCTTGGCGCGATCGACGATGTCCTGGATGCGTGCCGCCTGCACGGAAGAGATGATGGGCGGCAGCGTGGCCGTGTCGTCCCACGTGGCACCCGGCCGCAGTGCCGCAAAGCGCGCCGCAATGCGGTCGATCAATGCCTGGGCAACGCCGCGCTGCACGATCAGGCGCGACCCCGCCACACAGACCTGCCCCGCATTGCCCGTGATGGCGCCGGCAATGATGCCGGCCAGCCGGTCGATGTGCGGCGCGTCATCAAACACCAGCTGCGGACTCTTTCCGCCCAGCTCCAGCGTGACGGGCTTGGGGCCGTGCGACGCGCATGTCGCCATGATCGCGGCACCGGTGCGTGTCGAACCGGTAAACGTCATCTTGGCAATGCGCGGATGCCGCGTGAGCGCATCGCCCGTGGTGCGGCCATCGCCCTGCACCACGTTGAAGAGCCCGGCCGGCACACCGGCCTGCACGGCCAGTTCGGCGAGCCGGATGGCCGAGTACGGCGTCAGCTCGGATGGTTTGAGCACGACGGCATTGCCGGCCGCCAGCGCCGCACCGACCTTCCACGACACCATGACCAGCGGAAAATTCCACGGCGTGATCGCGCCCACCACGCCGTAAGGCTCGGCCACGACCATGCCCAGATGATCGTGGCGCGTGGCCGCCACGTCGCCGCCGAGCTTGTCGGCGTATTCGGCAAAGAAGCGCAGGCCTTCGGCGGTGAACGGCACATCCCAGGCGACGGCATCGCGCACGGGGCGTGTGGAACACACGGCTTCCAGCGGCGCCAGATGCGCCACGTCCGCGTCGATCAGATCAGCCCAGCGGCGCAGCACGCGGGCCCGCTCGCGCGGCGCGCGGCGTGCCCAGTCGGTGGTGCCCCACGCTTGCCAGGCGTTCTGCACGGCCATGTCCACCATGTCGGCATCGGCCATCGGCAAATCGGCATGCACCGCGTTATCGGACGGCCGCCGCACGGCAAGCGCCCCGGTGTGGCGGGCGTCGCTGACATGCTCGCCGCCAATGAAATGGCCCGAAGGCACGCGGATGGTTTCAGGGTTGAAGATCGGCACAGGATGAGGAGGTGCCGCAGCCGGGCACCCATATCGGATGGAGGTTATTGATGCTAGGCAGGATGGCCCGGCATTTGTGTTCGTAACGCCGGCCGCCACCGCATCGAATTGCGAAACCCGCACCCTCGGCAGACGATGCTTGCAAATTGCGGGCAAACCCCAATTCGATCTGGCCCAGCGGCGCGATGTCGTCCAAGATGAGAGCGTGTTATGCCCACCTTCAGAAGGCGCCCTCCATGCTCAGCTCCCCTGCGTCCACCCAGACCACCGCCGCCGACGACGGCGTGGTGCTGCGTCCCATGACCGCCGACGATCTCACCGCGGCGCACGCGCTGTCCGAAGAACAGCGCTGGCCGCATCGCCCTGCCGACTGGGCCCAGATGTTTGCGCACGCCGAAGGCTTCGTGGCCGAGCGCGACGGACAGATCATCGCCACGGCCCAGCGCTGGCGCTGGGGCCCGCGCCACGCGACGATCGGGCTGGTGATCGTCACGCCCGCCTGTCAGGGCCGGCGCGTCGGCCATCGCCTGATGAGCGCATTGCTCGATGGCCTGGAGGACCACACCGTGCTGCTGCACGCCACGGCCGAAGGGCGTGGCCTGTATGAGCGGCTCGGTTTCGTGCGTACCGGTGAAATCCGCCAGCACCAGGGCATTGCGCAACCCACGCCGCTGATCGCGCTGCCCGCGGGCTGGCGGCTGCGGCCGGCTGGCACCAATGAAGCCGAAACGCTGCGCCGGCTCGACGCGCAGGCGCGCGGCATGCCCCGCGACGCGCTGATCGACGACCTGCTCGCCATCGCCGACGGCTGCGTCGTGCTGGACGACGACGGCGAGCCGCGCGGCTTCGCCATGCTGCGCCGCTTCGGGCGCGGCCATGCGATCGGCCCCGTCGTGGCGCCCGACGCCGAGAGTGCCAAGGCGCTGATTGCGCATCTGGCCGGCATCAACGCGGGGCATTTCACGCGCATCGACATCGACTTCGACAGCGGGCTGGCCGAATGGCTCGAGAGCATCGGCCTGCTGCGCGTGGATACGTCGACCACCATGGTGCGCGGCGCGCCGCTGTCAACGCCGCCCGGGGCGGCCGCGCTGGTTGCCATCGTCGCCCAGGCGGTGGGCTGATCTCCACATTGCACAGACGCTTCTCCGTGACCACGACCTTCCTCTACAAGTCCGACCCCGTGCGCGGCCAGCAATGGGCCGAGGTTTTTCGCCAGCACGCGCCCGACATCGACTTCCGCATCTGGCCCGACATCGGCGATCCGCACAAGGTGCGCTTTCTTGCCGCGTGGGAGCCACCGGCCGATATCGCCGCGCAGTTCCCGAACCTCGAAGTGTTGTTTTCATCGGGCGCCGGGGTCGACCAGTTCAACTTCGCCGCGCTGCCGCCAACGCTGCCGGTCGTGCGCATGGTCGAGCCCGGCATCGTGCGCGGCATGGTGGAGTACGTCACGCATGCCGTCCTTGCGCTGCACCGCGACATTCCCGCGTATCGGCGCCAGCAGTCGGCCGGACAATGGCGGCCGCTGCCGGTGCGTCAGGCGGGCGAGCGCCGCGTCGGCGTGCTGGGCCTGGGTTCGCTCGGGCAGGCGGTGCTCGAACAACTGAGCGGCTTTGGCTTTGACTGCGCGGGCTGGAGCCGCTCCCGCCATGCGATCGACGGCGTGCAGTGCTTTGCCGGGCAGGCAGAGTTGCCGGCGTTCCTGGCGCGCACCGACATCCTCGTGTGCCTGCTGCCCCTGACGGACGCCACGCGCGGCATGCTGAACGCCGCGCTGTTCGCCCAGCTGCCGCAAGGCGCCATGCTGGTGCACGTGGGCCGCGGCCCGCAGCTGGTGAGCGATGACCTGCTCGCCGCGCTCGACAGCGGCAGGCTCAGCGAAGCCATGCTCGACGTGACCGACCCCGAACCGCTGCCGTCCGGACATGCGCTCTGGCGGCACCCGCGCATCCAGATCACGCCGCACATCGCGAGCATGACGCAGCCGCTTTCTGCGGCAGCCGTAGTCATCGACAACCTGCGCCGCCTGGCCGCCGGGGAGCCCCTGCTCGGGCTGGTGGACCGCACGCGCGGCTATTGAAACGAGGCGGGAAACGACGCTCGGCACGATGTGCTGCCGCTGCCCGAACAACAGCAGCACAGTGCGTTTCCTGCCCGCAAAGCAGCACCAAGCCTTGGGCACCACGGCCTACTCTTGAGTCCATCGATTGCTCTCCCGCACGCACGGACTCCGCCATGACCCAGCTAACCGATCTGCCCCAGCTTGCCTCGCTCGATGCCATTGACCGTGCCCATCTGATCCACCCCGTGGCGTCGTGGCGCACGCACGAGCAACGCGGGCCGACCGTGCTTTCGTCCGGCAAGGGCGCATGGCTGACCGACGCGCACGGCCATGAACTGCTCGATGCGTTTGCCGGCCTGTGGTGCGTCAACGTCGGCTACGGCCAGGAAAGCGTGGTGCAGGCTGCCGCCGGGCAGATGCGCCGCCTGCCCTACGCCACCGGCTACTTCCACTTCAGCAGCGAGCCCGCCATCCAGTTGGCCGAGAAGCTCGTGCAGATCGCGCCCCGCTCGCTGACCCATGTGTACCTGACGCTGGGCGGCTCCGAAGCCGTGGATGCTGCCGTGCGCTTCATCGTGCAGTACTTCAACGCGATCGGGAAACCCACGAAGAAGCACTTCATTGCGCTGGAACGCGGGTATCACGGCTCGTCGTCGACGGGCGCGGGGCTGACGGCGCTGCCCGCGTTTCATCGCGGCTTTGACCTGCCGCTGGCCACGCAGCACTACATCCCGTCGCCGAACCCGTACCGGGCGGCCGACCCAGCGGATGCGCAAGGCATCATCGCCGGCTCCGTGGCTGCCTTGCGTGCGAAGGTGGCCGAGCTGGGCGCCGACAACGTCGCGGCGTTCTTCTGCGAACCGATCCAGGGGTCGGGCGGCGTGATCGTGCCGCCCAAGGGCTGGCTCAAGGCCATGCGCGATGCCGCGCGCGAGCTGGGCATCCTGTTTGTCGTCGATGAAGTCATCACCGGCTTTGGCCGCACCGGCCCCATGTTTGCGTGCGATGCCGAGGGTGTGGAGCCCGACGTCATGACGATGGCCAAGGGCCTCACCGCCGGCTACGTGCCCATGGGCGCCACGATGATCTCCGACGAGATCTATGCCGGCATTGCCGACGGCGCACCCGCCGGCGCACCCATCGGCCACGGCGCCACGTATTCCGCCCACCCGGTAAGCGCGGCGGTCGCGCTGGAAGTGCTGCGGCTGTACGAGGAAGGCGGCATCCTCGCCAACGGCCAGCGCGGTGCGGCCAGCTTTGCGGCGGGGCTCGATGCGCTGCTGGCGCATCCGCTGGTGGGCGATTCACGCCACCGCGGCCTGCTCGGCGCGCTCGAACTGGTGAGCGACAAGGCCACCAAACGCGGCTTTGACGCGAGCCTCGGCCTGCCGGATCTGATTGCCTCGGCTGCCTATCGCAACGGCATCGTGTTCCGGGCGTTCGGCGACAACATCCTCGGCTTTGCCCCCGCGCTGACGTATACCGAAGACGAGTTCGCGCAACTGTTCACCCGGCTGAAGACGACGCTCGACGACGTGCTGGCCGTGCCGGCCGTACGCGCGGCGCTCGGTTGACGCAACAACCTGACACAAGAGACGCTGGCTGCCGCAGAATCGATCCATCTTCCACGCACGCGCCACCGCCATGACCGAAGCTCTCAAGATCGACCGCCTGGACTTGCGCATCCTCGCGCAGCTGCAGAAGAACGGCCGCATGACCAACGTGGATCTGGCGGACGCCGTGGGCCTCTCGCCCAGCCCCTGCCTCATCCGCGTCAAGCGCCTTGAGCAGGCCGGCTATATCTCGGGCTACGGCGCGCACATCCGCATGGAGAAGCTGGGCGACACGCTCACCGTCTTCACTGAAGTCACGTTGTCGGACCACCACCGCGAAACCTTCGCGCGCTTCGAAGCCGCCATCCGAGACGTGGACGAGGTGCTCGAATGCCACCTGCTCAGCGGCGGCTACGACTACCTGCTGCGCTTCATCACGCGGGGCGTCAACCACTACCAGGAAGTCATCGAGGGCCTGCTGGAGCGCAATATCGGCATCGCCAAGTACTTCAGCTACATCGTCATCAAGTCGCCGTTCGTGAAGACGTACTGCCCGATCGAGCGGCTGTTTCCCAACCAGCGCTGATGCCACGTACCTGACGCTGGCGGGCGCACGAGGGTGCCGCTTGCCGTTCGCCGCGATCGCCGTGGCCGGCGTTACACCGGCCCTTTCCGTACGGCGTTCGCCACCCGGGAACGGGCGCTCATGCAGGCCTTTCGCACGCTCAGCACGCCATGCTGGCAACCCGTTTCAAAACAGCAGCTTCCTCATGATCGATGCGGCATTTCGTGACAAGCGCCTCGCAACTCTATGTTGCAATGACTCCAGTCAAAGGCCTTGAGGCGTACCGCGAAAGCCAGGCCATTCTTGGATACGGTGAGGAAGAATCCGCATGAGCACTGCCCTGATGCTGCACCGCGCCGATGGCGCGCCCCTGTCGACCGCATTCCGGCAAGCGGCACTGAGCGCCGAAGACCCGTTCGCGCAAGGCCGCGAGATTGCCTGGGAGGGCCCGAATGCAATGAGCGCCGGCCGCGCCAGCTTTGTTGGCCAACGCGACGTCGCGAGCTATCCCCATACGGAGACACTCGCCGTCGTGGAGGGCGAACTCACACTCAGCGCACCGGGCTCGGCGCGGCACGTCATCGGCGCGGGCGCCGGCGCGGTGATCGCCGCCGGCACGGCCGTGCGCATCGAGGCTGCTGCCGGCGTCCGGTTTGTGTTCTGCGCCGCCGCGGGTAACGCGCCCACGTCGCCGGCTCTCATCCCGCTGCGCGCAGATGCAGACTTCAAGCCGTCCGGCGGCCCGGCCCCGGAGGTGCTGCTCGGGCCCTCCCCGCAATGCCGCAGCGACAACGTCTTCACCGACGAGCCCACGCAATACCGCGCTGGCACCTGGGACTCGACGCCCTACCACCGCATCGTCCGCCCGCATCCGGTGAATGAATTCATGTACGTGCTCGATGGCGTTGTGCGATTTGCCGGCCCCGACGGCAACGCAGTCACCGTGAGCACCGGCGACGCCATCTTCGTGCCGCAGGGCGCGCCCATCGGGTGGGAGAGCACGCAGCGCGTGGCGAAGTTCTACGTGGTGCAAAACGCGCAAGCCTGAAAGAGCGAGGAGAGCCATCCATGTCCCAGCCGCTGCGTCTCATCGAGAGCGCCTCTTCCCTGCCAGCGCAAGCCGACGTCGTCGTGATCGGCGGCGGCATCATCGGCGTGTTTGCCGCCTACTACCTGGCCCGGCGCGGCGTGTCGGTGGCCGTCGTCGAAAAGGGCCGCATCGGCGCCGAACAGTCGAGCCGCAACTGGGGCTGGTGCCGGCAGCAAAACCGCGATGCGCGCGAGCTGCCGATGGCCACCAAGAGCCTTGAACTGTGGGAGCAATTTGCCGCAGACACCGGCGAAGACACGGGTTTCCGCCGCTGCGGCCTGCTCTATCTCAGCAACGACGAAGACGAACTCGCGCGCTGGACGAAGTGGCGCGATTTCGCCAGGACGGCCGGCGTGATCACGCACATGCTGAGCAGCCGCGAGGCCTCCGAGCGGGGCCGTCTGACGGGCCGCACGTGGAAGGGCGGCGTGTTTTCACCGAGCGACGGCACGGCCGACCCGGCGAAGGCGGCACCGTCGGTCGCAGCGGCGCTCATGAAACTCGGCGGCACGGTGCACCAGAACTGCGCCGCGCGGGGCATTGAGGTGGAGGGCGGCCGCGTGAGCGGCGTCGTCACCGAAGCGGGCACCATCAAGACGCGCACCGTGGTATTTGCAGGCGGGGCATGGGCCTCGTCGTTCTGCCGCCAGTTGGGCATCCGCTTTCCGCAGGCAACGGTTCGCCAGTCCATCGTGCGGGTGACCGGCGTGACCGAACCGGTGCCCGACGCCCTGCATACGGCGCGCGTGTCCATCACCCGCCGCAGCGATGGCAGCTACAACCTCGCCATCAGCGGGCGCGGACGCGTCGACCCGACGGCGCAGCTGCTGCGCTTTGCGCCGCAGTTCCTGCCGATGTTCGCGAAGCGCTGGCGCAATGTGTTCCCCGGCGGGTTGGAAGGCATTCGCGCGGGCCACGAAACCCTCGCGCGGTGGCGGCTCGATACGCCCACACCGATGGAGCGCATGCGGATCCTCGACCCCCGGCCCGATCCGGTCGCGGTCAGGCAAACCTACGACCGCGCCGTCGAACTGCTGCCGGTGTTCGGCCAGGCTGGTATCGCCAATGCCTGGGCCGGTTTCGTCGACAACACGCCCGACGGCGTGCCCGGCATCGGCGAAGTCCCGGAGGTCCCCGGATTCATCCTGGCCGCGGGCTTCTCGGGCCACGGGTTCGGTATCGGTCCCGGCGCCGGCCATCTGATTGCCGATCTGGTGACGGGTGAAAAGCCGATCTTCGACCCTGCCCCCTACGACCCGGCGCGCTTCAGGCACTCGGCCTGGGGCAAGGTCGCTGACTTCTAGGGCGGCAATACCGGGGGGCCATCCCACATGGCCACAGTTCAGGAACCGGATGGGACGGCGGCCAGCGCGCGGCGGGCGACTTCGCAAAACCAGCGCACGCCAAGCGGCAGCGCATCGTCGTTGAAGTCGTAGCACGGATGATGGAGCGGGTATTCGCCATCTGGGCCTGGCTCCGCGCGCCCCTGGCCGAGCCACAGATACGCACCCGGCTTTTGCTGCAGCATGAAGGCGAAGTCTTCCGAGGTGAACGCCGCGCGCGGCGCCATGTCGGCCTGCAGGCCGATCGCCTTCGCCGCATCCAGCGCGAGCTGGGCTTCGGCTGCCGTGTTGATCGTGGCCGGGTAGTAGCGGCGATACTCGACGTCGACCTGCGTGCCGCTGGCCAGCGCAACGCCGTGGGCCGTGTCGCGCAGCGCAGCTTCGATGCGGTCTTGTGAAGCCGCATCGAAGCTGCGCACCGTACCCGTCACGCGCACTTCGGCGGGCAGCACGTTATGGCTGCGGCCGCCCTCGATGCGCGTGACCGACAGCACCGCCGATTCGCCCGGATCAATACGCCGCGACACGATCGTATGCAGCTGCGCCACCAGCTGGCTGGCGGCGAGGATGGCGTCGGGCGTGTGGTGCGGCTGCGCGGCATGGCCGCCGCGTCCGCGCAGGGTGATGTCGAAGCGATCGGCGGCCGCCATGATCGGGCCGGGGCGCGTCTGTGCGTGGCCCAGCGGCAGGTCGGGCCAGTTGTGCAAGGCATAGACGCTGTCGCACGGGAAGCGCTCGAACAGGCCGTCTTCGATCATGCGGCGCGCGCCCGCCTGACCCTCTTCGGCGGGCTGGAAGATGAAACGGACCGTGCCATCGACGCCCGTGCGGGCAAGCTGGCGCGCGGCGCCGATCAGCATGCTCGTGTGGCCGTCATGCCCGCAGCCATGGTGCCGGCCCCGCACGCGGCTGGCATGCGGCGCGCGGCCAAGTTCCACCATCGGCAGCGCGTCCATGTCGGCACGCAGCCCGACACTGCGGCCGCTCCGGCCGCCGCGCAGCGTGCCGACCACGCCGGTGCCACCGACGCCCTCTTCCACCTCGAGCCCCAGCACCCGCAGCGACTGCGCCACGATGCCCGCGGTGCGGTGTTCCTCGTACGCGAGTTCCGGGTTGGCATGCAGGTCGCGGCGCAGGGCGACGAGTTCGGGCAGCAGGTCCGCCACGGGCTCCACGACGGCGTCGGGCTTCATTGGCCAGCCTCCACCGCATCGGCAAGTTGCGCCAGCGTGTGGAAGTGATAGTCCGGCACGGTGTGTTCGGACTCGATGGTGCCGCCCGAGCCCGGCATGCCATGGCGACGCTCGATCCAGCACGTGGCGATGCCAAGCCGCTTGGAGATGCCGATGTCGTGATACTGGCTCTGCGCCACGTGCAGGTTGTCGGTCTGCCTGTAGCCCCAGGCGCCTTCGTAGCGGCCGCGCGCGTAGGCGAAGTAGCGCGGGTTGGGCTTTTCGCACAGCGCGTCATCGCACGAGAGCAGCAGGTCGAATGGCGAGCCCAGCGTGCGCTGAAAATGCGCCAGCGCCCAGGATTGCGCGTTCGTCATCGTCACGAGCTTGAAGCGCTTGCGCAGGCGCTGCAGGGCCTCCACCGAGTCGGGAAACGCGGGCCACTCGGCCACCGAATCGCGAAAGCCCTTGGCAAGCGCATCGGTATCGGGCAGCCCAAGCTGCTGCGCGACGATGTGCCAGCACGGCACGAGGTCATCGGGGTACCACTCCGTCTGGCCGCGCTTGCGGGCTGCGCGATACGCCGCGAGGAACGCATCGTCCGTCACCGTGCTGTTGGGCACGGCGCGGCGCAGGTAGGCGAGCATGCCGCCCTCGAAATCGATCAACGTCCCGACGACGTCGAAAGTCAGCACCTTGAAATCCCGAAGGGCCATGAAATGCTCCTGAGTGAGTGAACGCCGAAAGCAGACAACGGGCCGACCGGCGCGCCAACCCGCTTGCACGGCATCAAGCTTAGAAGCAGCGGTGCGGGCGATGGTACCGTTCACCGACCACGACGCGGCAGCGAATTGCGTTTTTGGGCGCCGGGCGCCGCGATTGTTCGGCACGAAGATCAGCCCCAGCGAACGCGCCTCACATCCGGCCCAGCCTTCCGCCACGTTTTCGTTTCCAAATGTTACCGGCGTGAGCCAATGCCGACTTCGGCACTACGCAGCGGGCGTGGCCGTGCAGTAAAGTCCATGTCATGAAAGACGCCCGCCTTTACTCGCCTCTGATCGTGTTCGCCTTGCTTGCCGCGTGCGCTTCACGCACGCCCCAGCAACAAGCCGACGCCGCCCTCACAGACACCACGAGCGCAGCCGCAGCCGACAACGGCTGGCAGGCGCTGCGTGCCAAATACATGGACTGCGTCCAGCGCCGCGCCGCAGACGGCATCCCCGGCACGGCCCAGGCCAAGTCGGTCGTCTCAGCGGCCCTGAGCGCGTGCGAAGGCGACCTGAGTGCCATGCACGACGCCTTCCGCGACCACCTCAGCACGCAGATGTCGTCGTCGGGCGCGCGCCGGGCCTCCGACCGCGTCACGCAAGACACCCGCGAGAAAGCGCGCGTCTACCTCACCGGCTACGTCGAACACGAACGCTACGTGGCGAACTCGCGCTAGAGCGCTACAGCATCTCCAGCGCGCGCGGCCCCTTCGGCGGCGGGAAGATGTCGTCCAGCGCGGCGAGCTGCTCAGCCGTGAGCGTGTGCGACAACGCGCCGACGTTCTCCTTCAGCCGCCGGCGGTGCCCGGTCTTGGGGATGGCGATGATGTCGTCGCGGGCCAGCAGCCATGCCAGGGCGACCTGCGCCGGCGTCATGCCGCATTCGCGCGCAAAGCCGACGAGCTTCGGGTGCCGGAGCAGCCGCGCCTGCTCGATGGGCGAATAGGCCATCACCGGCACGCGGCGCTGGCGCAGCCACGGCAGCAGGTCCCATTCGATGCCACGGCGGCTCAGGTTGTACAGCAACTGGTTGACCGCGACCGCATCGCCGCCGGGCACCTCCCACAGTTCCTCCATGTCGGACAGATCGAGGTTGCTGACGCCGTAATGGCGGATCTTGCCTTCGCGCTGCAGGGCCTGCAGGCCTTGCACGGTCTCTTCGAGCGGCACGCTGCCGCGCCAGTGCAGCAGGTAGAGATCGAGGCGGTCGGTGCCAAGCCGCTGCAGGCTGCGCTCGCACGCGGCGGCAATGCCGCGCCGGGTCGCGTTGTGCGGGTAGACCTTGCTGACGAGGAAGACCTCGTCGCGGCGCCCGGCGATGGCCTCCCCGATCAAGGTTTCGGAGAGGCCCTCGCCGTACATCTCGGCGGTGTCGATAAGGCGCAGGCCCAGGTCGAGGCCCAGGCGCAACGTGGCGATTTCCTCTGCGCGCGCGGCCGGGCGGTCGCCCATGTTCCACGTGCCCATGCCGAGCGCCGGGACGCGTTCTCCATCGGGCAATGTGACTTGTTTCATGTCTCGCTTTCCGGTTGGGGAGCCAGACACGAATCTACAAGAGACCCGGCGCGTCGTTAAGGCGACAGGCGTCCGTTGAGAACTTACCCGCTGCTGAAGCAGTTACGCGTCAGTGCGCGGTCTGCGAGTGGCTGCCACCGGGCGTGGAAATGCCGCTCACGGCCTGGCCCGTCTTCTTCGGATTGCCGCAGCCCGCGATGTCGCCGATGGAGACGATGCCCACCAGGCGCTTGTCGCGGCTCACCACGGGCAGGCGCCGCACCTGGATGTTGCCCATGTTGTGCGTGACGTGGTCGAGGTCTTCGTCGTCGTAGCAGTACATCACTTCCTGCGACATCACATCGCCGATCCGGGTGTCGGGCCCGCGCCCTTCCGCTACCGCGCGTACGGCAATGTCGCGATCCGTCAGCATGCCGACGAGCCGGTCACCCTGCCCGACCGGCAGCGCACCGATGTCGCATTCGGACATCAGCCGCGCGGCGTCCTGAATGGTCTGATCCGGATTGACGAGCTTGACGTCCTGCGTCATCGCTTCTCGAACTCTCATGGAATCTCCTCATGCGCCGACTGGATGACCGGTTGCCCCAAGGGCGCCGGCGCGTTACGCCGATGGAACACTGATCACCCAGCACGGGCCGTACCCATTCGAACGCTTCATGCACGGCCAGCGGGAACGCCAATTGCGTGACCGCACGCGCCCGGGGCACGGTGCCTCGCGCCAGGCCGACGTGAAGCGCGTGGCAGGCCGCATAACCGCCGGTTGCGGCACTGTGGCGGCCATGCAGCCGAGGCGTGAAGCCGGTAGCCGTTACGCGCAGGTTGTACAAACGCGTCGCGCATGGTGCGGCCGGCCATCCAATAAAGAGAAAGGAGCACAGGAGACAACCATGTTGAGCCCCCATGAAATTGCGGCGCTGGTCCTGGTGTGCGAGGAGTCCAAACCCCGCGATCTCGACATGGCCGACATCGAGGCGCTGCTCGCACATCAGCTCATTACGCTCGAGCCGATGGACTCGGGGTTGAGCGAGCCGCGCGTCACGGTTCAGGGACATGCGTTGTTGAAGTCGCTCGGCGTCATGCGCACGCCGGCCCGCAGGGGGTGCCTCTCGGCCTTACGGTGACGGCACGGGCGCATCGGTCGGCCGCCTCTTCGGCGGCCAATGGAGGGCCGATCAGAGCCCGGCCACGGCGTGACGCAGCAGCAGCGCTGCCAGCACGAGCATCGTCACGCCGATCAGGCCGTCCAGCACGCGCCACGCCCCTGGCCGCGCAAACCACGGTGCCAGCCATCGCGCACCAAACCCCAGCCCCGTAAACCAGAAGAGGCTGGCCGAGCTTGCGCCCGCCACAAACCACCCGCGCAATCCGGCCGCCTGCTGCGCGCCAATGCTGCCGACCAGCAGGACCGTGTCGAGATAGACGTGCGGATTGAGCAGCGTGAAGGCCGCCGCCTGCGCAAGCGCCGCGACCCGGCTCATACCCTCGCCGCCCGCCGCCGCCCTCAGCTGGTGCGGATGCCGTGCGCGCCGCAGCGCCTGCACGCCGTAGAGCAGCAGGAAGGCGGCGCCCGCCACCGCCAGCCCTCTCGCCAGCGCTGGACGCTCCCCCAGGGCATGCGCCATGCCGAGCACGCCGGCTGAAATCAGCAGCGCATCGGCCATCGCACAGAACAGCACCACGCTGCCGACGTGCTCGCGTCGAAGCCCCTGGCGCAGCACGAAAGCGTTCTGGGCGCCAATGGCGACAATCAGCCCGAGGCTCAGTGCGAGGCCCTGCAGAAACACGGAAAACATCGGCGGAGCCGAGGAAAGTGCGGTCGTCATGCGTGCAGCTTGCCGGCACGTTGCGATGAAGACAAACTATATTTTCTTTACCTGATTCAGTTTTGCTAATTCCCATGCTCGATTACTCCGCCTTGGCCGCGCTGGCCGCCGTCATCCGCGAAGGCAGCTTCGAGCGCGCGGCGCGGGCGCTGCATGTCACGCCTTCGGCCGTGTCGCAGCGCATCCGGCTGCTCGAAGAGCGCGTTGGCTGCGCGCTGGTAGTGCGCGATCAACCTTGCCGCGCCACCGAAACGGGCCGGCGCCTGTGTCAGCACGTCGATCGCGTACGGCTGCTCGAACAGGAACTGCACGAAGCGCTGCCCACCCTGGCCCCTGAAGGCCAGGCGCGTGTGGCGCTGCCCATTGCTGTCAATGCAGACAGCCTCGCCACATGGCTGGCCCCGGCCATTGCCGGTTTTGCGGCAGCGCATCCGGTGCTGATGGATGTGGCGGTCGATGACCAGGACCACACGACCGAATGGCTGCGCAGCGGCGCGGTGCTGGCGGCCGTCACGGCAACGGCACGCCCGGCCGCGGGCTGCAACAGCCGTCCGCTCGGCTCCATGCGCTACCTGGCCGCAGCAAGCCCCGCGTTCATGCAACGGCACTTCCCCGACGGCGTGGGCGCCGGCACCCTCGCCAAGGCGCCAAGCCTCGTCTTCAATACCAAGGACGAACTGCAGACGCGCTGGGCACGGCGCCTTTGCCATCGGCATGTCGAGCTGCCGCGCCACACGCTGCCTTCGTCGCAGGCATTTGTGGCGGCCGCGCTGGCTGGCATGGGATGGGGCATGCATCCAGAGGCGCTCATTGCCTCGCATCTTGAAGACGGCGCGATGGTCGAGCTGGTGCCCGATACCCCGCTGGATGTACCGCTGCACTGGCAATACGCGCGGGCGGCTTCCACATTGCTCGATGGGCTGAGCCGCGAAGTGATGGCCGCGGCGCGCTCGGCGCTCCGGGCGCCGTGAGCGCTACAGCGCGTTGAGCGGGATCTTGAGGTACTGCACGCCGTTCGGTTCGGCAGGCGGCAGCGCGCCCGCGCGGATGTTGACCTGAATGGAGGGCAACATCAGGGTCGGCATGGAAAGCGTCGCATCGCGCTTCGTGCGCATCTGCACGAACTCGGCCTCGGTCACGCCGTCATGCACGTGGATATTGGCGCGGCGCTGTTCCGCCACCGTGGTCTGGCACATCGCCTCCCGGCCGGCGGGCGGATAGTCGTGACACATGTAGAGCCGCGTGTCGGGCGGCAGCGCCAGCAGGCGGCGGATGGACTGATACAGCGTGCCCGCATCGCCGCCGGGAAAGTCGCAGCGCGCGGTGCCGACATCCGGCATGAACAGCGTGTCGCCCACGAAGACAGCGTCGCCCACCTGATACGCCATGTCGGCCGGCGTGTGGCCCGGCACGGCCAGCGCCCTGGCTTCAAGCTCACCAATGCGGAAGACCTCATCCGGCGCGAACAGGTGGTCGAACTGCGAGCCATCCAGCCGGAACGAGGGCTCGAGGTTGAAGATCGGCTTGAAGACGCCCTGCACCACGCGGATCGACTCGCCAATGGCAATGCGGCCGCCAAAGCGCGCACGCAGGTACGGCGCAGCCGACAGATGATCGGCATGCGCGTGCGTCTCGAGCAGCCATTGCACGCGCAAGTCTTGCGTCTCGATGAACGCCGCCACACGATCGGCCGAGTGCGTCCGCGTGCGGCCCGATTTGGGGTCGTAATCGAGCACGGAATCGATGATGGCGCATTGCGTGCCCGGCCCTGCGTGGACCACGTAGCTCATGGTGCAGGTATCGGGGTCGAAGAACGGTTCGATCTGGGCGTGCATGGCGGGCTTTCGCAAACAATCTATATTTTTATAGAATATCGTCAGACATTGTGTCTGCCAATAGCGCAGATTTCGCCTGCGCAGCGCCCCGATGACCGATTCGACCACCGCCCCACCCGACGTTGTGCCGCTGCCCGAGGCGGCCATCTCCATGCTGCGCGCGTCTGCCTCGCAGGCGTGTGCGGTACTAAAGGCCATGGCCCACGAAGACCGCCTGCTGTTGCTGTGCCAGCTCACCCAGGGCGAGCGCAACGTGGGCGAACTCGAGGCGCTGGTGGGGCTGCATCAGCCCAGCCTGTCGCAGCAGTTGGGCGTGTTGCGCGATGAAGGCCTCGTGGCTACGCGCCGCGAAGGCAAATACATCTATTACCGGCTGGCGAGCTTCGAGGTCATCCAGATCATGCAGACGCTCTCCGCCCTGTACTGCGGCAAGGTCTTGAAGACGGTCACATAGGCCGCCTGCCGCACCCTTCCATCGATGCACCCGCCGGATAGCCCGGCGGCCTCCACTAGATCGCATGCTGACCGAACTCCCTTCTGTACCGCCCTTGGGCTGCGGCGCCGCGCGCATTGGCGTGGCTGCCGGCCTGCGCCCGCGGCGACCGCCGCGCGGCATCACGGTCGCGGGGCGCTGAGCATGTCGCCGTCGGAGATGGGCTGGATCCTCAGCGCGGGGCTCGGTTCCGTGGTGGGCCTCATTCTTGCGCTGACCGGGGCCGGCGGCGCCATTGTGGCGGTGCCGCTGTTGATCTTCGGGTTGCATCTGTCCGTGCAGCAGGCCGCGCCGATCGCATTGCTTGCGGTCGGCCTGTCAGCGGGGCTCGGTGCGGTGCTGGGCCTGCGCGAAGGCAAGGTGCGCTACAAGGCCGCCGCGCTGATGGCGGCATGTGGCATCGTGGCGTCGCCGCTTGGCCTCTGGGTCGCGCACCAGGTGCCGAATACCCCGCTGACCGTCGTGTTTGCTGCCGTCCTGGGCCATGTGGCGATGCGCATGTTCCGTCAGGCGCAGGCCGCCGGCCATACCGAACCGCAGCATCGGCATGCCGCCCCGCCCTGCCACCTCGATCAAACGACTGCCAGGCTCATCTGGACGCTGCCCTGTGCCCGCGCGCTCGCCGCATCCGGAGCGGGAGCCGGGTTCCTGTCCGGCCTGCTGGGTGTGGGCGGCGGCTTCGTGATCGTGCCGGCGCTTCGCCGCGCGACCGATCTGCCGATGCAGACCATCGTCGCCACGTCGCTTGCCGTCATCGCGCTGGTGTCGACGGGGGGCGTGGTTGCCGCGGCGATCGGTGGGCATGTCGATTGGTCTGTCGCGCTGCCGTTTGCCGCCGGTGCGTTGACCGGCATGCTTGTCGGCCGGCGCTTTGCGCGCCATCTGGCCGGGCCCGCACTGCAGCGCGGGTTCGCCGCATTTGCGGGCGTGGTCGCGCTCGGATTGATCGCCAGGGCCTTTATTTGACCGGATTGTTGCGAAAGCGGTACAATCGCCGGTTCCGGAGCGTAGCGCAGCCTGGTAGCGCATCTGATTTGGGATCAGAGGGTCGTAGGTTCGAATCCTATCGCTCCGACCACAATAAGCAGTCAAGCAAAACGGCTTACGTTCATCGCGTAAGCCGTTTTGCTTCGTGCACGACAAGCCGTGTCATATGCGGGTGCTATAACGACAGCATCGCTGCACTGCCTGACACCTGCTCATGAACCTCATCCTGTGGCGCCACGCCGAAGCCGAAGACGTGGCCGCACCGCTGCGCATCCAGCGCAGCACCGATCTCCAGCGTGAACTCACCAAGCGCGGCCACAAGCAGGCCGAGAAAGTGGCCGCATGGCTGCGTCCCCGCCTGCCCGAAGACACGCTGGTGCTCGCCAGCCCCGCAGTGCGCACGCAGCAGACAGCGCGCGCGCTGACCGAGCACTACCAGACCCTGCCCGCGCTTTCGCCGGGCGCGGACGTCAGCGCCATCCTCGACGCACTGGACTGGCCGTCGAATACGAATCTGCTGCTGGTCGGCCACCAACCGTGGATCGGGCGGCTGGCGAGCCTCCTCATCGCCGGCAACGAGATGGACTGGAGCGTCAAGAAGGCGGCCGTGTGGTGGCTATGCCGGCGCGTGCGCGAAGGCGAGGCGCAGACCGTGCTGCGCGCCGTGGTGAACCCCGATCTTGTGTGACACGACGTGCCTGTCACGCCAACGCCACGCAAAATTCACGCAACCGTCACGATTGACACCCTTTTGTCGCTGATCTGTCACGCAGCGTCTCTAGAATCGCCCCGAAATTCACCCATGGGGATGATGAATGCGAGACCTGCCGACGCCCACCCAGCCGTTGATCGACGCACTGCCGAGCCTGAGCCTGGCGAATATCGGGCAAGCCAACGCACGGAGGGGTCTTCCTCGCACACCGGACGCTGTTCCGACGCGTGACAAGCCTGTTCTGGCCGTTTCGTGGGCGCGCCACCAGGATGAAGTGACCGAGGCGCAGCGCCTGCGCTACAAGGTCTTTGCCGAAGAGATGGGCGCCCGCCTGGCCTCGGCCCACGCCGAGCTTGACGTCGACATGTTCGACGCCGTGTGCGACCACCTGATCGTGCGTGACCAGAAGACGCTGCGCGTGGTCGGCACCTACCGCGTGCTGCGCCCGGACGCCGCAAAGCAGATCGGCTGCCTGTACTCGGAGTCCGAGTTCGACCTCGTGCGCCTGGCTCACCTGCGCCCGAAGATGGTCGAGCTGGGTCGCTCGTGCGTGCACCGCGACTACCGCTCGGGCAGCGTCATCATGGCGCTGTGGGCGGGACTTGGCGAATACATGCAGCGCTACGGCTTTGAATCGATGCTGGGCTGCGCGAGCGTGTCGATGGGCGATGGCGGGCACTTTGCAGCAAGCCTGTACCGCAGCTTCGTGGAAGACGGCTCGCTCGCGCCCATCGAATACCACGCGTTTCCGCGTGTGGCGCTGCCGGTTGAGGAGCTGAACCAGACGCTTGAAGTAGAGCCGCCCGCGCTGGTGAAGGGGTACCTGCGCCTGGGTGCACGCATCTGCGGCGCACCGGCTTGGGATCCGGACTTCAACGTCGCCGATTTCCTCACCCTGCTGCGCCTGTCCGACATCAACCCGCGCTACGCACGGCATTTCCTGCGCGCCTGAGGCGCGTTCGCCATACAAGCAAAACGGCCCGGAGTCTTCCGGGCCGTTTGCATTGGGCCGCTGCCACCGCGCGGCGCTACACGTACACCACCTTGTATCGGCGGCCGATGCGCTGCCATTCGTCGGCCTCTTTCGCCAGGCTGTATTCGACCAGTGGATTCTGCTCGATCCAGCTCTTGGGCAGTTCCACCTCGAAGCCGCCTTCGTTGAGCTCGCCTTCGCTGTGGCGCACACGCAGGTCCGGCAACTGAATCGCCCCGCGGCGGCGGCACAGCACGAACGCCAGGCGCAGGCTGAACAGCATCCGCCAATCCAGGAACTTGCCGCCGCCCGACAGCTTGCCCAGCTTGCCCGCATGCCCGAGCAGCAGCGTCGCCAGGCGTGCCTGGTCGGTCTTGGAAAAGCCCGGCATATCCGCATGACTGGCGATGTATGCCGAGTGCTTGTGGTAGCCGCTGTGCGAGATGCTCATGCCGATCTCGTGCAGGCTCGCGGCCCAGCCCAGCAGGGCGAGGTTGTCTTCGCGGCGCTCGTCGGGCGGATCCGGGAACTGCGAGAGCAGCGCCGTCGCCGCATCCCGCACGCGTTGCGCCTGCGCGCGATCGACGTTGTAGCGGCGCATGAACTGCTCGATCGTCACCGTGCGCATGTCTTCATGGTGCGTGCGACCGAGCAGGTCGTACAGCACGCCCAGGCGCAGCGCGCCATCCGTCACGTCCATGCGATCGATGTCGAGCTCGGCAAACACGCCCAGCATGATCGACAGGCCGCCCGGCAACACCGGAATGCGGTCGGGCTTGAGGCCATTGAGCTTCAGGCGATTGGTGTTCTCGGCTTTCACGAGCGCGCGCTTGAGCCGCTCCAGCCCCTCGCGCGTGATGCCGTGCTCGGTGCTTTTCTCGTTGAAGCCGTTCAGCTCGATCAGCTCGGCCAGTGCGCGGGCGGTGCCCGACGAGCCCACCGCCTGGTTCCAGCCCGCGGTACGGTACTGCTGCACGAGCACCTGGATCTCGCGGCGCGCGGCCAGCTCGGCCTGCTTCATCGCGTACTCGTCGACATTGCCATTCGGAAAGAAATGGCGGCTGTGCGACACGCAGCCGATATACAGCGACTCCATCAGCCTGGGCTTGTATCCGTTGCCGATGATGAATTCGGTCGAGCCGCCGCCGATGTCGACGACAAGACGGTTGCCCTGGCACGCCGGCGCATCGTGCGACGCCCCGAGATAGATCAGGCGAGCCTCTTCGCGGCCTGCAATCACTTCAATGGGGAAGCCGAGCGCCGCCTCCGCTTCGATCAGGAATTCCTGCGCGTTCTTGGCCACGCGCAGTGTGTTGGTGGCCACAGCACGCACGTGGTCGGGCGCGAAATCGCGCAGGCGGTCGCCAAAGCGGCGCAGGGCGTCCACACCGCGCCGGCGCGCCGGCTGGTCGAGGTACTTGTCCTGCGTCAGGCCGGCAGCCAGACGCACCGGCTCGCGCAGCGCGTCAACCTGAAAGATCTGGGTGCTGCTGGCACCGTTGGGACCGATCGTTTCGTCGACGCGGCCGATCATCAGCCGAAAGCTGTTGGAGCCCATGTCGACAGCGGCCAGCAGACGGGGGGTGGGACTCATGAATGGGAACGGGTGAGGCGCGCCTTCGAAACGCGGAGTATTGTGGTTCGCAACGTCGGCCAACAAAATATGTCTTTATTGTGTCCCGAACGTGACAATTCCAATGTGTCACAAATTTGACACTTAACTATGAAAAAGTGGCTGGATCGTCATCCGTCTGAACGCAACATGTCGACTCTGCCCGCGGGCGACCTGCTCAATCGCGAACTGGGCATCCTGGAATTCAACGCCCGTGTGCTGGCCCAGGCGGCAGACCCCGGTGTGCCGCTGATGGAGCGGCTGAAGTTCATCTGCATCGTATCGAGCAATCTCGATGAGTTCTTTGAAATCCGCATTGCCGGGTTGAAGGAGCAGATGCGCGACAACCCGTCGTCGGTGACGCCCGATGGGCTGTCGGTGCAGCAGGCGTTTGGCGTGGTCACGGAGCGCGTGCGACAACTGGTCGCGCAACAGTATGCCATGTTGCAGGACGAGATCCTGCCACTGCTGGAGAAGGAAGGCGTCTTCTTCCACATGACCACCAACTGGAACGAGGCGCAGCGCGCGTGGTGCCGCAGCTTCTTCCAGCGCGAGCTGGTGCCGATCCTCACGCCGATGGCGCTGGACCCGGCGCACCCGTTCCCGCGGGTACTCAACAAGAGCCTGAACTTCATCATCGAGCTGTCCGGCAAGGACGCCTTTGGCCGCGAGGCCGAACTCGCCATCGTGCAGGCGCCGCGTGCCCTGCCCCGCCTCGTGCAGATGCCGCCCGAGCTGTCGGGTTACCCGTATGGGTTCGTGCTGCTGTCGTCGTTCATGCAGGGTTTCGTGCACGAGCTGTTCCCGCAGATCGATGTGCACGGCTGCTACCAGTTCCGCGTGACGCGCAATTCCGACCTGTTCGTGTCCGAAGACGAAATCACCGACTTGCGCGAAGCGCTGCAGGGTGAATTATCGACACGGCACTTTGGCGACGCGGTGCGCCTCGAACTTGCCCACGACACCTCGCCGGCACTCGTACGCCGGCTGCTGCAGGAATTTGGGCTGACCGAGGCCGACTGCTACCGCGTCAAGGGTCCCGTGAACCTGGTGCGCCTGCTGCAGGTGCCCGACATGGTCGACAAGCCGATCCTGAAATATCCCCCGCACGTGCCGGCCACCGTCAAGCAGGTGGCCAACAGCTCGAGCGTGTTCGACGCCATCCGCCAGGGCGACATCCTGCTGCACCACCCGTACGAGAGCTTCACGCCCGTGCTCGAGCTGCTGCAGCAGGCCGCGCGCGATCCGGATGTGGTGGCCATCAAGCAGACGGTGTACCGCACCGGCAATGAATCGCCGGTCATGGAAGCGCTCATCAAGGCGGCGCGCAACGGCAAGGAAGTCACCGTGGTCGTCGAGTTGCTGGCGCGCTTTGATGAAGAGACCAACATCAATTGGGCTGACCAGCTCGAATCGGCGGGGGCGCATGTCGTCTACGGGGTGGTCGGCCACAAGTGCCACGCAAAGATGCTGCTCGTGGTGCGCCGCGAGGCCGCCGGCAAGGGCAAGGCCGTCAAGCTGCGCCGCTATGCGCACCTGGGCACCGGCAACTATCACCCCAAGACCGCCCGCCTCTACACCGACTTTGGCCTCATGACGGCCAATGAGCAGATCTGCGAAGACGTGCATCACGTATTCCAGCTGCTGACCGGCACGGGCGCGCAGGTCAAGCTGCATCATCTGTGGCACTCGCCGTTCACGATGCACGACAACCTGATCGAGCATATCCGCGCCGAGGCGCGCGCCGCGCGCTCAGGCAAACGTGCGCGCATCATCGGCAAGATGAATGCGCTGCTGGAGCCCACCATCATCGACGAGCTGTACAAGGCCTCGCGTGCCGGCGTGAAGATCGACCTGATCGTGCGCGGCGTGTGTGCGCTCAAGCCCGGTGTGCCGGGGCTGTCGGAGAACATCAGCGTGCGCTCGATCGTGGGGCGCTTCCTGGAACACCATCGCGTGTACTACTTCCACGCCAGCGGCGAGGAAGTCGTCTACCTCTCGAGCGCCGACTGGATGGACCGCAACCTGTTCCGCCGCGTGGAGGTGGCCTTCCCCGTTCTCGATCGCAAGCTCAAGGCGCGCGTCATCAAGGAAAGCCTGCAGGTGCATCTGCGCGACAACGCATCGGCATGGGTGATGCAGCCCGATGGGGTCTACGTGCAGCGCCGCACGCGCGGCAAGCACGTGCGTGTTAGTCAGCTCGAGCTGCTGAACCACTTCTCGCCCCAGGCCGCTGCAGCTGCCGAAACCGCAGCGGCGGTTGCGGCGGCAACAGCGGCTGAGCCGACCGTGCGTGCTCCGGTGGAGATTTCCGCTGGCTGAGAGCCGGTCCACCTCAACGAAAACGCACGCTCAATGGCGTGCGTTTTTCATGGGGCGCTCCGGAAGCTCGCAGGCGTTGGATCAGGCCGCGCGTTCATCGCCGATGGCCGCGGTGCGCACCACCGTCCGCTCAGGCGGGAACACCGCGCTGAACGTGCTGCCCTTGCCGTGTTCGCTCGTCACCTGCAGCTCGCCGCCATGGCGCGAGAGCACGTGCTTGACGATGGCCAGGCCGAGCCCGGTGCCACCGGTGTCACGCGAGCGGCTGCGGTCGACGCGGTAGAAGCGCTCTGTCAGGCGCGGGATGTGTTCCGGTGCGATACCGATGCCGGTGTCCGTCACGGAGTACACCGCGTGTCCGTCCTTCACACTCCAGTCGAGGCGGATCGCACCGCCGTCCGGCGTGTAGCGCACGGCATTGGACGCCAGATTGCTGAAGGCCGACAGCAGCTCGAGCTCCGCCCCGCACACGCTCACGCCTGGGTCGCATGTCATGCTGATGGTGTGACGGCCGGCGGATAGCGCTTCAACGTCGTGCTGGAGCTGCAGCATCATCCGCTGCATCGGCACCGGCGTGACGGCCGGCGGCTCGGAGTTGCCTTCCAGCGTGGCCAGAGCCAGCAGGTCTTCCACCAGATGCTGCATGCGCATGGCCTGCACGTGCATCATGTCCAGGTAGCGCTTCTTGTCTTCTTCGGGCAGCGGAATGTCGCGCACGGTTTCGAGAAAACCCGAGAGCACCGTCAGCGGCGTCTTGAGCTCATGCGAGACGTTGGCGACGAAGTCGCGGCGCATGGCCTCGGTGTTCTCGAGCTTGGTGATGTCCTGCGACACCAGCAGCTTGCGGTCTTCGCCATACGGCAGGACCTGGACAGAGACGATGCTTTGCTTGTGCGGGCCCACGTCATGCATGGTGAGCGGCTCCTCGAACTCGCCGCGCGCCAGGTAGCGCACGAACTCCGGTCGGCGGATCAGGTGGGTAATGCGTTGGCGCAGGTCACGCCGGGCAGACAGGCCGAAGTGCTCCTCGGCCACGGCGTTGCACCATTCGATCTGGTCTTCACCATCGAGCATCAGCACGCCGTTGGGCGACGCCTGGATGGCCTGGATGAAGCGGCTGTGCTGCTGCTCGACCTGCAGCACCTGCGTGCGCCAGCCTTTCATCAGCCGGTGCAGGCGATAGTAGACCTCGCCCCACAGGCCCAGCGCGCTGGGGATCTCGCCATAGGCCGGCGAGTCCAGCACACGCCACAGCCGCTGGATCTGGTAGACGTAATACAGCAGCGTCGCCAGCAGCATCGCACTGAGCGCAGCCAGTGCAACCGCATGGCCGACGAAGACATAGAGACATGCCGTGGCGATGCCCAGCAACGCGGCAAAGACGGCAAAGCGGGTCCAGAAGACGTTCATGAAGGCATTCTAAGCGCTGGACCGCGAAGATCGTGTGAATACGCGACCAGGCAACCTGCTCGCGTATCCGGTCGGGTGACGGTGTTACTGCCCCGGATTGCGGGCCAGGCGATATCCGCTGCCGCGCACGGTTTCGATCATGTTGCTGTAACCGCCGGGCGCGAGTGCCGCGCGCAGGCGCTTGATGTGCACGTCGACCGTGCGTTCTTCCACGAACACGTGGTCGCCCCACACCTGGTCGAGCAACTGCGAGCGGCTGTGCACGCGCTCGGGGTGCGTCATCAGGAAATGCAGCAGGCGGAATTCCGTCGGCCCCAGGTCGAGCTTGATCGGATTCTCCGATTCCGGCTGCGTGGCCGTGACACGGTGCGTGGCCGGATCCAGCTTCAGGCCGTTGATGGCGACCACGTCGTCGGTCAGCTGCGGCGCGCGGCGGCGCAGCACGGCCTTGATGCGGGCCAGCAGTTCCTTGGGAGAGAACGGCTTGGTCACGTAATCGTCCGCGCCGCTGTCCAGCCCCATGATCTTGTCCTGCTCTTCGCTGCGCGCGGTCAGCATGATGATCGGGATCTGCCGCGTGCGTTCGTTGGCGCGCAGCTCCTTGGCGAACATCACGCCCGACTTGCCCGGCAGCATCCAGTCGAGCAGGACGAGGTCGGGCAGCACGTCGCTCATCAGCGACAGTGCCTGTTCAGCGTTATACGCGCGGATCGGGTAATGCCCTGCGTGCTGCAGGTTCACGGCAATCAGCTCAGCGATTGCCGGCTCATCTTCCACGACCAGAATACTGCTCGGCATACTCACGTCTCCAATCCTGCCTTTTATTCGCCCTCGCCCAGGATCTCGCGCTGCAGCGCCTCGCGCGAGGCGTGACGGACGTCGGTTCCCTTGACGATGTAAATAATAAACTCGGCGATGTTCTTGGCATGATCGCCGATGCGCTCGATGGCCTTGGCAATGAACAGCAGATCCAGCGCCACCGAGATGGTGCGCGGGTTCTCCATCATGTACGTGATGAGTTCGCGCATGAAGCCCCGGAATTCCTCGTCGATCGCCTTGTCTTCCTGCAGGATCGACACCGCAGCCGCCGTATCCAGCCGCGCGAACGCATCCAGCGCGTGACGCAGGATCGTCGCCGCCATTTCGCCCGAGCGCTCCACGCCGGCGTAGTTCAGCGCGTGTGCCGACGGGTCCTGCATGATGCGCTTGGTGCGCTTGGCGATCTTCTCGGCTTCGTCGCCGGCGCGCTCGAGGTTGGTGATGGTCTTGGAGATGGCCATCACCAGGCGCAGGTCGCGCGCGGTCGGCTGACGGCGGGCGATGATGTTGTTGCAGTCGCCGTCGATCTCGATCTCGAGCGCGTTGATCTCCAGCTCCACGGCCAGCACCTGGTCGCACATGGCCGTGTCGAAATTCGCGAGCGCACGCATGGCACGCGCGATCTGCGCTTCGACCAGGCCGCCCATCTGCAGCACCTTCGTGCTGATGGAGGTCAGGTCGGTATCGAATTGCGTCGACAGATGTTTGTCGGACATCGTGTTCTCCGGATCAGCCAAAACGGCCGGTGATGTAGTCTTCCGTTTCCTTGCGCTGGGGCTTGATGAAGATCTTCTCGGTCTCGCCGAATTCGATCAGCTCGCCCAGGTACATGTACGCCGTGTAGTCGGAGCAACGGGCAGCCTGTTGCATGTTATGCGTGACGATGACGACCGTGTAGTCATCCTTCAGCTCGGCGATCAGCTCTTCGATCTTGCCCGTGGAGATCGGGTCCAGCGCCGAGCATGGCTCATCCAGCAGCAGCACTTCGGGGCGGATGGCAATGCCGCGCGCGATGCACAGCCGCTGCTGCTGGCCGCCCGACAGGCCATAACCGGACTGGTTGAGCTTGTCCTTCACTTCGTTCCACAGCGCGGCCTTGGTCAGCGCCCATTCCACGCGGTCGTCCATCTCGGAGCGAGACAGGCGCTCGAACAGCTTCACGCCGAAGGCGATGTTGTCGTAGATCGACATCGGGAACGGCGTCGGTTTCTGGAACACCATGCCGACCTTGGCACGCAGCAGGGCGATGTCCATGCGCGAGGTCAGCAGGTTCTCGCCGTCCATGTTGATCTCGCCTTCGGCACGCTGCTCCGGATAAAGCGCATACATCTTGTTGAACGTGCGCAGCAGCGTGGACTTCCCGCAGCCCGACGGGCCGATGAAGGCCGTCACCTGCTTCTCTGGAATCTGCAGCGAGATGTTCTTCAGCGCGTGGAACTTGCCGTAGTAGAAGTTCAGGTCGCGCACATCGATCTTCGGGCTTTGCGCGCGCACTTCAAGGGACGTAGCAGTCATGGTCATTTCTTGGTGAACAAGGCACGCGCGAGGACGTTCAGCCCCAGCACACCCAGCGTAATCAGGAACACCCCGGCCCAGGCCAATTGCTGCCACTCGGGGAACGGGCTCATCGCAAAGCGGAAGATCACCACCGGCATCGTCGCCACGGGCTGGTTCAGATCCAGGCTCCAGAACTGGTTGTTCAGCGCGGTGAAGAGCAGCGGCGCGGTCTCGCCGGCAATACGGGCGATCGCGAGCAGCACGCCGGTAATCACGCCGGCATACGACGCCTTGAGCGTGATCGACAACACCATCTTCCACTTGGGCGTACCGAGCGCCATCGCGGCTTCACGCATGGCATTCGGCACCAGGTTGAGCATGTTTTCCGTGGTGCGCACCACGATCGGAATCTGCAGCAGCGCCAGAGCGATCACGCCGGCGATCCCCGAGAAGTGCTGCACACGCGCTACCACCAGTGCGTACACGAACAGGCCGATCACGATGGACGGCGCCGACAGCAGAATGTCGTTGATGAAGCGAGTGCAGCTGGCCAGCGGCGAACCCTTGCCATACTCGGCCAGATAGATGCCGGCCAGGATGCCCAGCGGCGTGCCGATCAGCGTTGCCAGCCCCACCAGCAGGAACGAACCGGCGATGGCGTTGGCGAGACCGCCTCCGGGCGTATTGGGCGGCGGCGTCATCTCGGTAAAGAGCGACAGCGACAGACCACCCACGCCCAGCGACAGCGTGGTCCACAGAATCCAGGCGAGCCACACCAGGCCGAAGGCCATGGCCGCAAGCGACAGCGTGAGCGCCACACGATTGACGTTGCGGCGGCGGGCCTGCAGGCGCGACTTGATCTTCTCGGAGTCGGCGCGGACGGCAGGGATGGAAGGGGTACGCATGGTATTCGGTCTCATGGCTGGAGTCGGCACCTGAGGCAGATCGCGTTGGTTCACTTGCGGCCCTCGCCCTTCTGCAGGCGCAGCAGCAAGACCTTGGACGCCGCCAGCACGAAGAACGTGATGACGAAGAGGATCAGGCCGAGCTCCATCAGCGCCGCCGTGTGCAGGCCCTGCCCCGCTTCCGCAAACTCGTTGGCCAGCGCCGACGTGATGCTGTTGCCCGGCGAAAACAGCGAGACGTTATCCAGCAGGTTGGTGTTGCCGATCACGAACGTCACGGCCATGGTTTCGCCCAGCGCACGCCCCAGACCCAGCATCACGCCGCCGATCACACCGGCCTTCGTGTACGGCAGCACCACGTTCCACATGACTTCCCAGGTCGTGCAGCCCACCCCGTAGGCCGATTCCTTGAGCAGCGTCGGCGTGATCTCGAACACGTCGCGCATGACGGCCGAGATGTACGGGATGATCATGATCGCCAGGATCACGCCGGCGCACAGCAGGCCGATACCGATCGGCGCACCGTGGAACAACGCACCGATGAATGGAACCTTGCCGACCGTCGCCGCCAGCGGCTTTTGAAAGTACTCGCCGAAGATCGGCGCAAATACGAGCAGGCCCCACATGCCGTAGACGATGGACGGCACGGCGGCCAGCAGTTCGATGGCAGTACCGAGCGGCCGGCGCAGCCACGCCGGAGACAGCTCGGTCAGGAACAGCGCGATACCGAAGCTCACGGGCACGGCGATGATCAGCGCAATCAGCGACGTGACCAGCGTGCCGTAGATCGGCACCAGCGCGCCGTAGATGTCGGCGGGCGGATCCCACTCCGAATTCCACAGGAACGACAGACCGAACTTCTGGATCGACGGCCAGGCGCTGACGATCAGCGAGACGATGATGCCGCCCAGCAACAGGAGCGTGACGATGGCGGCAAGGCGGGTCAGGCCGCCGAACAGCAGATCGCCGATGCGGCTCGGGGCGCGCATGCTGGAAGCGGTAGAAGAATCAGAGAGCGTGGCCATTGTGGGAACCGGTCAGCCGTGAGTGAAGCTGTTGAATTGGCGCGGGCGGCCGTCTTTGCACCGCCGCCCGCACCTTGCACGCATCGCGTGCGATGCCGGGGCAACGTTCAGTAGACCGCCTTGCCCGACGCGTCCTTCACGTTCGACTTCCAGGTCGTGCGGATCTGGTTCTTGACCGAATCCGGCAGCGGCACGTAGTCCAGCGCCTTGGCAGCGTCGTCGCCACCCTTGTAGGCCCAGTCGAAGAACTTCATCACTTCCGCGCCTTGCGCCGGCTTGTCCTGCGTCTTGTGCAGCAGGATGAAGGTTGCGCCGGCGATCGGCCATGCGTCCTTGCCGGGCTGGTTCGTCAGGATCTGGTAGAACGACTTGTTCCACTCGGCGCCTGCTGCTGCAGCCTTGAAGGCTTCGGCGGTCGGTTGCACCACGGCGCCCGAGGCGTTCTGCAGGTTCACGTGGGTCATGTGGTTCTGCTTGGCGTAGGCGTATTCGACGTAGCCGATCGCGCCACCCAGGCGCTGCACGAACGCCGCCACGCCTTCGTTACCCTTGCCGCCCGTGCCGGTCGGCCAGTTCACGGTCGTGCCTTCGCCCACCTTGCTCTTCCACTCGGCGTTCACCTTCGAGAGGTAGTTCGTGAAGATGAACGACGTGCCCGAAGCATCTGCACGGCGCACCACCAGGATGTCCTGATCCGGCAGCTTGGCCTTGGGGTTCAGCTTGGCGATGGCCGGATCATTCCACTTCTTGATCTCGCCCAGGTAAATCTTGCCCAGCACTTCACCGGTCAGCATCAGCTCGCCAGCCTTCACGCCAGGCAGGTTGATCACCGGCACCACGCCGCCGATCACGGTCGGGAACTGCAGCAGGCCATCCTTGTTCAGGTCAGCGTCCTTGAGCGGCATGTCCGACGCACCGAAATCCACGGTCTTGGCGGTGATTTGCTTGATGCCGCCGCCCGAGCCGATGGCTTGATAGTTCACCTTCGTGCCCGTCGCCTTCTGATAGGCATCGGCCCACTTGCTGTAGACGGGAGCAGGGAACGTCGCGCCAGCGCCGGTGATGTCGGCAGCGAACGCAACACCAACGAAAGCCAGCGAAGCCACGCCCGCGATCGCGGTTTTGACCAGTTTCATGTGTCCTCCAGAGGAGCGGTTGAGCGATGACAAATTTTTGACATCCGAACTTTAGGCCGCCCAAATGACAGTTCTGTGACAACACGAAAACTTCTCACAGCCCACGGTGCGTACGTGAAAGTGGACGCGCGCGCACGAAAAAAGCGACCCGCAGGTCGCTTTTGTGGTGAGGCAGGAAAGTGCGTCAGCGGAACGTGGCAGCCAGCCGTTCGGCGTGCTGGCTGGCCATATCGGCATCTTGCGCCTCCACCATCACACGCACTACGGGTTCGGTACCGGAGGGACGGATCAACACGCGGCCCTTGCCGTTGAGCTCGGCCTCGCTCGCCTTCAGCGCGGCCTGCAGGCCGGCGTGGGCCCGCCAGTCGAAGCCCTTCTCCACCCGGACATTGATCAGCTTTTGCGGGAAGAGACGAACGCCGTCGAGCATCTCGTCCAGCGATTGGCCGCTGCGGCGCAATGCCGCAAGCACCTGCAGCGCCGAAATGATGCCGTCGCCGGTGCTGTGCTTGTCCAGGCACAGCAGGTGGCCGGAGCCTTCGCCGCCGAGCAGCCAGCCGTTCTTCTTCAGTTCTTCAAGCACGTAGCGGTCGCCCACCTTGGCGCGGACGAACTCCACGCCTTGCGCCTTCAGGGCCAGTTCCACCGCGAGGTTGGTCATCAGCGTGCCGACGGCGCCCGGCACCGGCAGCCCCGCAGCCCGGCGCGCCTGCACCATGACGTACAGCAACTCGTCGCCGTTATAGAGACGACCGTTGCGATCGACGACTTGCAGGCGGTCGGCGTCACCGTCAAACGCCAGGCCGATGTCGGCGCCATGCTCGCGCGTGGCTTCGACGAGCTTGCCTGGCGCCGTCGCGCCATAGCCGTCGTTGATATTGCGGCCGTTCGGCTGGTTGCCGATGGAAATGACGTCCGCGCCCAGCTCGTGGAAGACGTGCGGCGCAATGTGGTAGGCCGCGCCGTGCGCGCTGTCGAGCACGATCTTCATGCCGAACAGGTTCAGATCGCTCGGGAACGTGCTCTTGCAGAACTCGATGTAGCGGCCTGCGGCATCGTCGATGCGGCGCGCACGCCCTAGGGCGTCCGACGCCGCATACTCCATCGGCTTTTCCAGCTCGGCCTCGATCTCCGCCTCGGTTTCGTCGGGCAGCTTGTCGCCCGTGGCGGAAAAGAACTTGATGCCGTTGTCGTGATACGGGTTGTGAGAGGCTGAAATCACCACGCCCGCAGACAGCCGGAGTGCGCGTGTCAGATACGCCACGCCGGGCGTCGGCAGCGGGCCGCTCATCAGCACGTCCACACCCGCGGCCGTGAAACCGGCTTCCAGGGCGGCTTCAAGCATGTAGCCCGACAAGCGCGTGTCCTTGCCGATCAGCACGGTGGGCCGGCCGTGGCCATGGGCTTCGCCTCCATGCGCCAGCACCCGGCCGGCGGCATAACCGAGACGCAGCACGAAGTCCGGCGTGATTGGGCTCTCGCCGACACGCCCGCGAATGCCGTCGGTGCCGAAATACTTCCTGGACATGGGGAATCTCTCCTAAAGTGTTTGTTTTGTTTGTAAGGCGACGGCCCTGCTCCGACAATCGTCTGTTCGCCCGACCCCGACCGCGCGAGGTGCGGTCGCTGTCATTCCAGCGGCGGATCGACGCGTTCGTGACGCATCGCCCACCATGTCTGGAGCGCCTCCACGGTGGGTCGCACGTCGTGCACGCGGACGATGAAGGCGCCCCGCTCCGCGGCCAGCAGCGCGGCCGCTACACTGGCCGCGATGCGTTGGGCGGGCGGCTTGCCACCCAACACCGCCCCCAAGGTCGACTTACGCGACAGCCCGACCAGCAGCGGCAAGCCGATCTGCTGGAACTCCGCCAGTCGGTTGAGCATCGTCAGATTGTGGGCCGGCGTCTTGCCGAAGCCAAATCCAGGGTCCAGCGAGATGCGCTCCATCGCCACGCCGGCGGCAGCCAGCGCCTCGGTCTGCACGCGCAGGAACGCGGCGACCTCGCTCATCAGGTCCGTGTAACGGGGCGCCTCCTGCATCGTCTCCGGATCGCGCTGCATGTGCATGACGCATAGGCCCGCGTTGGTGCCTGCCACGGCCTCGATCGCGCCCGGCCGCCGGAATCCCCAGATGTCGTTGATCAAGTCCGCGCCGGCATCCAGCGTGGCACGCATCACCTCCGGCTTGTACGTATCGATCGACAGCGGCTTGCCGCACGCGTGCAGCGCCTCGACGATCGGCATCACCCGGTCCAGCTCTTCCTGGAGGGCCAGCGGCGCCGCACCTGGGCGGCTCGATTCACCGCCAATGTCGATCATGTCGACACCTTCGGCGATCAGCTGCTCGGCATGGCGCAGCGCTGCATCGCGCGTGGCATGCTGCCCGCCGTCGGAAAACGAGTCAGGTGTGACATTGAGAATACCCATGACCAGCGGGCGCCGGTCACGCGGATAACGGAAACGTCCGCACTGGAAGTGCGTGATCGGGGGAACGGAGGCAGGCACGGTAGACTGGTCAGGAAGCAGCGGCGGAAGCATGCCAAAAAAGGCGCCAACAAAAAAGCCGGTGCACGTGCACCGGCTCCTTTGCGTCGCCGCCGGGGCGGCAATTATGCCGTCGCCGGCACGTTGCCCGGATTCACACCGGCCGGCGTACCACCACCCGGCGGCGTGCTGCCGCCACCCGTGGAGCCGTAGCGCGGCGGACGCGGCGGCTTGCCGGCCATGATGTCGTTGACCTGATCGGCGTCGATGGTTTCCCACTCAAGCAGCGCGGCGGTCATCGCCTCGACCTTGTCGCGGTTGGCTTCGAGCAGGCCCTTGGCCAGGGCGTACTGCTCGTCGACGATCCGGCGGATTTCCGCGTCGACCTTCTGCTGCGTTGCCTCCGACACCGTCTTCGAAGCCATCCGGCCAAAGAAGCCGTCCTGCTCGGTATCGACATAGACCATCGTGCCGAGCGTATCGCTCATGCCGTAGCGCGTCACCATGTCGCGGGCCATCTTCGTCGCACGCTCGAAGTCGTTCGAAGCACCGGTGCTCATCGCGCCCAGGAAAACCTCTTCCGCTGCACGGCCGCCGAACAGGATGGCGATCTCTTCGAGCATCGTGTCCTTGTACGCGTAGTGCTTGTCGTGCTCAGGCAGCTGCCAGGTCAGGCCGCCAGCCCAGCCGCGCGGCATGATGGTCACCTTGTGCACCGGGTCGGCCTTGGGTAGCAGCTTGGCCACCACAGCGTGACCGGATTCATGGTACGCGGTGGCGCGGCGCTCTTCTTCTCGGATGACAGCCGACTTGCGCTCCGGACCCATGTAGATCTTGTCCTTCGCGTCTTCAAAGTCCTGCATGTCGACCACGCGCTTGTTGCGGCGAGCGGCAAACAGCGCAGCCTCGTTGACGAGGTTGGCCAGGTCGGCCCCCGAGAAGCCCGGCGTACCGCGTGCCAGCACCGAGGCATCCACGTCGTTGCCGATCGGCACCTTGCGCATGTGGACCTTGAGGATTTGCTCGCGGCCGCGGATGTCGGGCAGGCCCACATAGACCTGGCGGTCGAAACGGCCCGGACGCAGCAGCGCCTTGTCCAGCACGTCAGCACGGTTGGTCGCCGCGATGACGATGACACCGGAGTTGGCCTCGAAACCGTCCATCTCGACCAGCATCTGGTTCAAGGTCTGCTCGCGCTCGTCGTTACCGCCGCCCATCCCCGCGCCACGATGACGGCCCACCGCATCGATTTCGTCGATGAAGACGATGCAGGGTGCCTGCTTCTTGGCGTTTTCGAACATGTCGCGCACGCGGGCCGCGCCCACGCCGACGAACATTTCAACGAAATCCGAGCCGGAGATGCTGAAGAACGGCACCTTGGCCTCGCCGGCAATGGCGCGCGCCAGCAGCGTCTTACCGGTACCCGGAGGGCCGACCAGCAGCACCCCGCGCGGGATGCGGCCGCCCAGCTTCTGGAATTTCTGAGGATCCTTCAGGAAATCGACCAGTTCGACGACTTCCTCCTTCGATTCGTCGCAACCTGCCACGTCAGCGAACGTGACACTGTTGTTGTTCTCATCGATGAGCCGCGCCCGGGATTTGCCGAACGAGAAGGCGCCGCCTTTCCCGCCCCCCTGCATCTGCCGCATCATGTAGAACCAGAACACGATGATCAGCAGCGTGGGGCCCAGGTAGTAGAGCGCGGTGAGAAGCACGCCCTGTTCTTCTTCGGCCTTGCCGGTCACCTGCACACCGTACTTCATCAGGTCGCCAACCATCCAGATGTCGCCCGGCGAGATGAGGGAATACTTGTTGCCTTCGTTGGGCGTGACCAACAGCGTGCGGCCCTGGACTTCGACGCGCTTGATCTTGCCGCCCTTCGCGTCGTCCATGAATTGCGAATACGTCACACCCTCTTGGGCGCGCGGCTTGTCGAACTGCTTGAAGACGGTGAACAGCACCAAGGCAATCACCAGCCAGATGGCCGCCTTCTGGAACCAGTTGTTATTCAAGGCGAGACTCCTTTAGAAATGCCTTGACGGGATGCTTGGCATTGTAATGCACGGACACCGCCGCGGGTTGATTGGCGGCAAACCGGAACTCCCGCCCTGTCGCCGGATGCTACCCCGTGTATCGTCCGTCAGCCCGCATGCTTGAGCTGCCGTCCCAGCAGGAACGTTTCGGAAGACTTGTCGCGGGAAGCCTTGGGCTTGCGCGGCGCCACGATCTTGAAATGGCGCTTGAACATCTCGACGATCTGACTGTAACCGCTGCCGTGAAAACATTTGATCAGCAAGGCGCCTTCGGGTTTCAGGTGCGCCATGGCAAATTCGACAGCCAGTTCGGCAATGTGCTCCATGCGCGCGGCGTCCGCCGACGCCACGCCTGAGAGATTGGGGGCCATATCCGACAAAACAAGGTCCACTTTGCCACCGCCTGTGGCATCCAGGACGATCTTTTCGAGCTGCTGGAAGACGTCCTCCTCGCGGAAATCCCCCTGGATGAACGTGACGTCGGCAATCGGCTCCATCGGCAGGATGTCGATGGCGACGATGGCACCGTCGATCCGGCCATCCTTGGCGCGCGGCGAGGCGGCCAACTTGTTGCGCACGTACTGGCTCCAGCTGCCCGGTGCGGCGCCGAGATCCACGATGACCTGGCCAGGCTTGATCAGCTTATCCTGCTCGTCGATCTCCTTGAGCTTGTAGGCCGCGCGCGCCCGGTAACCCTCGCGCTGCGCCAGCTTCACGTACGGATCGTTGATATGGTCGTGCAGCCACGACTGGTTGAACTTGTTCTTAGCCATCGAATTGGTTGCAATATCGCCCAAACGTCGCGCCAATCATGGCGGCTTGGACTGATTTTGGCGGATAATACGCGCCGTTTGTCCATTTGCGCGATCCCGCCCTCATTTATGCCCGCCCTTACCCTCACCCCTGCCCAGCGATCGGAACTGCGCTCGGAAGCACATGCGTTGAATCCAGTCGTCATCATCGGTGCGGAGGGCCTGACCAAGGCCGTTCTGGCCGAAATCGACCGCTCGCTGGCCGCACACACGCTGATCAAGGTGCGCGTGGCAGGCGATGACCGCGAAGCGCGTATCGAAATCTACGACACCATCTGCGCCCGCCTGCAGGCAGCGCCCGTGCAGCACATCGGCAAGCTGCTGGTGATCTGGCGAGAAGGTCCGGCCTATCTGAAGGAAAACCAGCCGAAGGACCTGAAGCCGCCCCGCAAGACTTCCGTCGGCGCCGGCCCGCGTTCCGTGGTGGTGCGCAAGCCCAACCCGAACAGCACGCGCCGCCCCAAGCCGATTCGCCTGAGCGTGCTCGGCAACGAGCGCGTCACCGCCGGTGGCAATGTGAAGCGCGCCAAGCCGCGGCAGTCCAGCCAGAAGAAAAAGGCGCTTTCCTGATTCGTTTCTGGCCTGCACAAAGATCGACCGGCTTTACGCCGGTCTTTTTTTGTCAACCGCCTTGCCGGATACCTGCCGCTTTCCAGACGAGCACCAGGCCGAGCAGGCTTTCCACGAGATAGAAGATGCTCGACACACCGTGGAACATGCCAAAGCGGGCGCGGTAAGGCGAATCGCCGACGGCCACGCCCAGCGTATCGGCCTGTTCCCGCAGCGACGCCATGAACGGTTGCAGCCCGAAGTAGCCGATCAGCACGCAGAGCAGCATGGCCAGCACGAGCCAGCGCACCGCCCTGTAGCCGACCTGCCCCCGCCGCACCAACGCCGTGGCGGTCAGCAGCAACAGACAGCCCGTCGCCAGGCCGATCCACGCCTGCGCGTGAAAAAGGCGGCCCGCGATCGAGCCGGCAAGCTGGCGGTCCTCCAACATGGCAAACAGCGTCGGCGCGACGATGTAGCCGATCGTCCAGAGCGAACCGCACCACACCGTGACAAGCAACTGGAAAAAGCGCTGCGGCATGGTGTTCGACTCCGAGTGTGCGTTAGAGGTACGGATACGTTAGAGGTACTTGACCGCGACGACTTCGTACTCGCGCTCGCCACCCGGGGCGACGACGGTAGCGACGTCGCCTTCGTACTTGCCGATCAAGGCGCGCGCAATCGGCGAACTGATCGAGATCTTGCCGGTTTCGAGGTCCGCTTCGTCGTCCCCGACGATCTGGTAGGTCACGGCCTTGCCGGAATCGAGGTCTTCCAGATCGATCGTGGCGCCAAAAACGATGCGGCCGTCAGCATCCAGCGCGGCCGGATCGATGATCTGCGCTGCGGCCAGCTTCGATTCGATCTCCATGATGCGGCCTTCGATGAAGCCCTGGCGCTCCTTGGCGGCATCGTAGTCGGCGTTTTCAGACAGATCGCCCTGGGCGCGAGCCTCGGCGATGGCGTTGACGACGGCCGGACGCTCCTTGGTCTTCAGACGCTGCAGTTCGTCTTTCAGCATCTCGGCACCGCGTTTGGTAATCGGAATGGTGCTCATCGTAAGTAATTCGGAATCACAAAAAAATCAGCCGCTGCGAAGCGGGAGGGCGCGTAGCGCACACCCGCCTGACGGCGGCTGTCGTTGTTTTGACACGGACGCTGTAGTGTAGGCGAACCGTCCGGAGGCGGCAACTGCCCCCCCGTGGGCGGCCCGCCGCGACGCGATGCCGCGCCGCGGGTTCTGACGAACGCCTTACAGGGCGGCGTGCAGGCCCTGGAGGTCGTACACGTCTAGATTCTGCATGTGCTTCAGGCCCTCCACCGCAGCGCGGGCGCCGGCAATGGTCGTGTAGTACGTCACGCGCTGGGCCAGGGCGGCCTGGCGGATCGAACGCGAGTCGGCAATCGCCGTGCGCGTCTCATCGACGGTCGTGAACACGAGCGCGATCTCGCCGTTCTTGATCATGTCGACGATGTGCGGACGGCCGTCCTTGACCTTGTTCACCACGCGCACGGGAATGCCCGCGGCTTCGATGGCCGAGGCCGTACCGCGCGTCGCGACGATCGGGTAGCCCAGCGTATGCAGCGCGCGGGCCACTTCCACGGCCTGCGGCTTGTCGCTGTCCTTGACCGTCATCAGCACGGTGCCCTTCTCGGGCAGGCGCGAACCTGCGGCAAGCTGGCTCTTGAAGAGCGCCTCGCCAAAGGTCTTGCCCACGCCCATCACCTCACCGGTGGAGCGCATTTCCGGTCCGAGCACCGGGTCGACGCCCGGGAACTTGTTGAACGGGAACACCGCTTCCTTGACGCTGTAGTACGCCGGCACGACTTCCGTCTCGACGCCCTGCGAATCCAGCGACTGCCCCGCCATGCAGCGAGCTGCAACCTTGGCCAAAGGGACACCGGTCGCCTTCGAAACGTACGGCACCGTGCGCGAAGCACGCGGGTTCACTTCCAGCACGTAGACGATGTCTTCGCCGCCCTTCTGCTGGATGGCAAACTGGACGTTCATCAGGCCGACGACGTTCAGCGCCTTCGCCATCGCGGCGGTCTGGCGCTTCAGTTCGTCGACGGTCGCCTGCGACAGCGAGTACGGCGGCAGCGAGCAAGCCGAGTCGCCCGAGTGCACGCCGGCCTGCTCGATGTGCTCCATCACGCCGCCGATGAACACGCGCTTGCCATCGGAGAGGCAATCGACGTCGCATTCGATGGCGTCGTTCAGGAAGCGGTCGAGCAGCACGGGGCTGTCGTTCGACACCTTCACGGCTTCGCGCATGTAGCGCTCGAGGTCGCGCGGCTCGTGCACGATCTCCATCGCACGGCCGCCCAGCACGTACGACGGACGCACCACCAGCGGGTAGCCGATCTCCTCGGCCAGCTTGAGCGCTTCGTCTTCGGCACGCGCAGTGCGGTTGGGCGGCTGACGCAGGCCGAGTTCGTGCAGCAGCTTCTGGAAGCGCTCACGGTCTTCGGCGGCGTCGATCATGTCCGGCGACGTACCGATGATCGGCACGCCGTTGGCTTCCAGGTCCAGCGCAAGCTTCAGCGGCGTCTGGCCGCCGTATTGCACGATCACGCCGACCGGCTTTTCCTTGTCGACGATCTCGAGCACGTCTTCCAGCGTCACCGGCTCGAAGTACAGGCGGTCGGACGTATCGTAGTCGGTCGAGACGGTTTCCGGGTTGCAGTTGACCATGATGGTCTCGTACCCGTCTTCGCGCAGCGCCAGCGCGGCGTGCACGCAGCAATAGTCGAACTCGATGCCTTGGCCGATGCGGTTCGGGCCACCGCCCAGGACCATGATCTTCCTGTTGCCGGTTGGCTCGGCTTCGCACTCGCCATGCTCGGCTTCGTACGTCGAGTACAGGTAGGCCGTGTTGGTCGCGAATTCAGCGGCGCAGGTATCCACGCGCTTGTAGACCGGGCGCACCTTCTCGGCGATCCGCTTTTCGCGCACGGCCTTGGCCGTCGTCTTCATCAGCTTGGCCAGGCGACGGTCCGAGAAGCCCTTCTGCTTGAGCAGACGCAGTTCAGCAGCCGACAGGCTGTCGAGCGTGCGGGCCTTCACCAGCGCTTCGGTCTTGACGATGTCTTCGATCTGCGCGAGGAACCACGGGTCGATGGACGTCTCGGCGTAGACCTCGTCGATCGACAGGCCCAGGCGGAATGCGTCGCCCACATACCAGATGCGGTCCGGACCGGCTTCGCCGATCTCTTCGATGATCTCGTCGCGGTCGGTGGACTTTTCATCCAGACCGTCCACGCCGACTTCCAGGCCGCGCAGCGCCTTCTGGAACGACTCCTGGAACGTACGGCCCATGGCCATCACTTCACCGACCGACTTCATCTGCGTGGTCAGGTGGCTGTCGGCCTGCGGGAATTTCTCGAACGCGAAG